>NZ_JBSFFI010000010.1:0-185091 GCF_053596035.1 Streptomyces sp. NPDC001781
GGTTCGCCGGGCCGTCGTGCGTCCGGCCGCAGCCGACGCGCGCCCGGCGCCGGCGGCTTCTCCCTCTCCTGGCCGGCCCTGCCGGCGGCGGACGCGGGCGCTGCAGCCGCCGGCTGCCTCTCCGCGTACGCCGGCGAGCCCTTCAGCACCCCCCTGTCCGGCGCGGACGCCCTCCTTGTCGCCACCGGCCGCCGTGCCCCGACTCCCGTCAGGTGGACCGGCCTACGCCCCCTGGCCACCCTCCTGCCACTCGTGACCGGCCGGGCCCGCGGCGGAAAACCGCAGGTGAGGCGACACGCCGTCTCAGATAGTAGGAAGTCCGAGCAACCATGCAGACAGGCGCGGTCCGGTCCCTTAGCTTGGGATGAGCCGAACGAATCGCTCCATCCAGCGAGTGGCGGTCGTGAGCCGCGCCCCGCGCAGGCAATCCCTGCGGCGCGCGCTCTCCGCCCCTTCCGGCGTCTCACAGCTCATCGCTGCCGTGCAACCACTCTGTCGAAGGAGTCGATTTCCCATGGCCGAGACGACCGTCCGCCGCCGCGTGCGCCACGCCTCCCGCTCGAACGACGCCGACCGCGCCCGGGCCGCGGCCGCCCTGCAGCGCGCCCTCGACCGCCGGGACAACGGCGGCGAGACCGGCCACTGAGCCGAGCCCTGCCCGACGGACCGTCCGCGGACTGCGTTGTCCGCATCGCGGACGGTCCGTGTCATTCCCTGGGACGCGGAGTAGGGTGCCGGACATGTCCCGCAGCATCGATCTCGCAGTGATCCCCGGCGACGGCATCGGCCAGGAGGTCGTGACCGAGGGTCTCAAGGTCCTCTCCGCCGTCCTGCCCCAGGACGTGAAGCTGGAGACCAAGGAGTACGACTTCGGCGCCCGCCGCTACCGCGCCACCGGTGAGACCCTCACCGACGCCGACCTCGACTCCCTCGAGAGCCACGACGCCATCCTGCTCGGCGCCATCGGCGATCCGTCGGTGCCGTCCGGCGTGCTGGAGCGCGGCTTCCTGCTGAAACTCCGGTTCGCCTTCGACCACCACGTCAACCTGCGCCCCTCCAAGCTGCTTCCCGGCGTCGCCACCCCGCTCGCCGGCCAGCCGGAGATCGACTTCGTCGTGGTCCGCGAGGGCACCGAGGGCCCCTACACGGGCAACGGCGGCACCATCCGCACCGGCACCGAGCACGAGGTCGCCACCGAGGTCTCGGTGAACACCGCCTACGGCGTCGAGCGTGTCGTCCGGGACGCCTTCGCCCGCGCCCAGGCCCGCCCGCGCAGGAAGCTCACCCTGGTCCACAAGAACAACGTGCTCACCTTCGCCGGGCACCTGTGGACCAGCATCTTCAACAAGGTGGCCGAGGAGTACCCCGAGGTCACCACCGAGTACGTCCACGTGGACGCGGCCACCATCTACCTGGTGACCGATCCCGGGCGCTTCGACGTGATCGTCACCGACAACCTCTTCGGCGACATCATCACCGACCTCGCGGCCGCCGTCTCCGGCGGCATCGGCGTGGCCGCGTCGGGCAACATCAACCCGGCCCGTACCTACCCGTCCATGTTCGAGCCGGTGCACGGCTCCGCCCCGGACATCGCCGGCCAGGGCAAGGCCGACCCCACCGCCACGGTCCTCTCCGTCGCCCTGCTGCTGCGTCACCTCGGCCACGACGCCGAGGCCGACCGTGTGGACGCGGCCGTCGCAGCCGACCTCACCGAGCGCGCGGACCTGCCGCCGCGCACCACCGCCGAGATCGGCGACGCGCTCGTAGGCCGGGTGACCGGCTGACCCGAAAGGCCCCCGCAAAGGGCCGCCGGGTCGCCTCAGGCGCCCGGCGGCCCTTTGCCGTGCCCGTCCCGGGTGCCACCATCAAGCCCTGGGTCGTGTTCACCCCGATTCCTTCCGGCGCCCCCGCCGCGCGATAATCGAACGCGGAGCCGCGACATGAGGGAATGCCCGGACGGCGTGAGCGCGGCCCGCCACCACCGGTACCGCGCCTTGCCGGGGGTGCCCCGAGGCACCGGCCGCCCAGCCGGGGCCCACCGTCCCACGCCAGGAAGAGAAGGACTGCCGCCCATGACGACGCCCACGATCGAGCTCAAGCCCTCCGCCCATCCGCTCGCCGCCGCGGAGCGCGAGGCGATCCTGACCAGCCCCGGCTTCGGCCGCAGCTTCACCGACCACATGGTCACGATCAAGTGGACCGAGGGCCGCGGCTGGCACGACGGCCAGCTCGTCCCGTACGCGCCGATCCCGCTCGACCCGGCCACCAACGTCCTGCACTACGCCCAGGAGATCTTCGAGGGACTGAAGGCGTACCGCCGGCCCGACGGCACGGTCGCCACCTTCCGGCCCGAGCAGAACGCCCTGCGCTTCCAGCGCTCCGCGCACCGCCTGGGCATGCCCGAGCTGCCGGTGGAGACCTTCATCGAGGCGTGCGACGCGCTGATCGCCCAGGACGTCGACTGGGTGCCCGCGCACGGCGGCGAGGACTCGCTCTACCTGCGTCCCTTCATGATCGGTACCGAGGTCGGCCTGGGCGTGAAGCCGTCCAACGAGTACCTCTTCATCGTCATCGCCTCCCCGGCCGGCGCCTACTTCCCGGGCGGCGTGAAGCCGGTGTCGATCTGGGTCTCCGAGGACCGCGTCCGCGCCGTCCCCGGCGGCATGGGGGACGCCAAGACCGGCGGCAACTACGCGGCCTCCCTGCTCGCCCAGGCCGAGGCCGCCACCAAGGGCTGCGACCAGGTCTGCTACCTCGACGCGGTCGAGCACCGGTGGGTCGAGGAACTGGGCGGCATGAACCTGTGCTTCGTGTACGGCGACAGGATCGTCACCCCGACCCTGACCGGCTCCATCCTGGAGGGCGTCACCCGTGACTCCCTGCTGGCCGTCGCCCGCGACCTCGGCTACGAGGCCGAGGAGGGCCGTATCTCGGTCGACCAGTGGCAGCGCGACTCCGAGAACGGCACCCTCACCGAGGTCTTCGCCTGCGGCACCGCCGCCGTGATCACCCCGGTCGGCACCGTCAAGCGGGCCGGCGCCGAGTGGAAGCAGAGCGGCGGCGAGCCCGGCGAGGTCACCCTGCGCCTCCGCCGGGCCCTGCTCGACATCCAGCGCGGCACCACCGAGGACCGGCACGGCTGGATGCACCGCGTCGGCTAGGACCTGTCGTTCGGATCACGCCGGACCCCGCTCCCTCGTCCGGCGTGATCCGAACGAATGTCCCTGCTCACTCTTCCGGGGGACCGCGCCGCAGACTCCGGGGCGGTCCTCGCGGACAGCGTGGCCCGCATGGTGAGACACCCCGTGGGACGGCGGGCGTCGTGTGCCAGACTTCCCCCGTGCTCTCGCTCACCATGATTATGGGCAGCAGGCGCGCCGGTCCGCAGTGACCACCTCGCACGACCAGATGCGGGTGGCACCGTCGTCCTCGACCCGCGCGCAGACCTCTCGCACCCGCGAGGGGTTTTTCGTTTTCCGGCCCAACCACAGCCGGTGGCGGAGCGCGAGGGACCATGGGGGGAACGGTGGAGCCGGTCATTTCCGGTAAGACCGACATCACAACAGGAGCCTTCAGACCATGACCGCAACCAGCGAGCTCGACGATTCGTTCCACGTCTTCGACACCACGCTGCGCGACGGCGCGCAGCGTGAGGGCATCAACCTCACCGTCGCGGACAAGCTGGCCATCGCACGGCACCTGGACGACTTCGGCGTGGGCTTCATCGAGGGCGGCTGGCCCGGCGCCAACCCGCGCGACACCGAGTTCTTCGCCCGCGCCCGCGAGGAACTGCGCCTGAGCCACGCGGTGCTCGTCGCCTTCGGAGCCACCCGCCGCCCCGGCGCCAAAGCCGCCGACGATTCCCAGGTCAGAGCGTTGCTGGAGTCCGGCGCCCCGGTCGTCACCCTGGTCGCCAAGGCCCACGACCGGCACGTGGAGCTGGCGCTGCGCACCACGCTCGACGAGAACCTGGAGATGATCCGGGACACCGTCGCCCACCTGCGCGCCGAGGGCCGCCGGGTCTTCGTCGACTGCGAGCACTTCTTCGACGGGTACCGTGCCAACCCCGCCTACGCCAAGGCGGTCGTCCGCACCGCCTCTGAGGCCGGGGCCGACGTGGTCGTCCTGTGCGACACCAACGGCGGCATGCTCCCGGCGCAGATCAGCGCCGTGGTCGGCACCGTCCTCGCCGACACCGGTGCCCGGCTCGGCATCCACGCCCAGGACGACACCGGCTGCGCCGTCGCCAACACCCTCGCCGCCGTGGACGCGGGCGCCACCCACGTGCAGTGCACGGCCAACGGCTACGGCGAGCGCGTCGGCAACGCCAACCTCTTCCCGGTGGTCGCCGCGCTGGAGCTGAAGTACGGCAAGAAGGTCCTCCCCGACGGGCACCTGCGCGAGACCACCCGGATCTCGCACGCCATCGCCGAGGTCGTCAACCTCACGCCCTCCACCCATCAGCCCTACGTGGGTGTCTCCGCCTTCGCCCACAAGGCCGGCCTGCACGCCTCCGCCATCAAGGTCGACCCGGACCTCTACCAGCACATCGACCCCGAGCGGGTCGGCAACACCATGCGGATGCTCGTCTCCGACATGGCCGGACGCGCCTCGATCGAGCTCAAGGGCCGGGAGCTGGGCGTCGACCTCGGCGGCGACCGCGCCCTGGTCGGCCGGGTCGTCGAGCGCGTCAAGGAACGCGAGCTGAAGGGCTACACGTACGAGGCCGCCGACGCCTCCTTCGAGCTGCTGCTGCGCGCGGAGGCCGAGGGGGCGCCGGTGAAGTACTTCGACGTGGAGTCCTGGCGGGCCATCACGGAGGACCGCCCCGACGGCACCCACGCCAACGAGGCCACGGTGAAGGTGTGGGCCAAGGGCGAGCGGATCGTCGCCACCGCCGAGGGCAACGGCCCGGTCAACGCCCTCGACCAGGCGCTCAGGGTGGCGCTGGAGAAGATCTACCCGCAGCTCGCCAAGCTGGAGCTGGTGGACTACAAGGTCCGCATCCTGGAGGGCGCCTCCGGCACCCGGTCCATCACCCGCGTGCTGATCTCCACCAGCGACGGCGCGGGGGAGTGGTCCACGGTCGGCGTGGGCGAGAACGTCATCGCCGCCTCATGGCAGGCGCTCGAGGACGCCTGCACCTACGGGCTGCTGCGCGCGGGCGTCGAACCGGCCGAGTGACGGACGCCGGCGGCGGTCAGGGGGCGCGCCAGACGTTGTCGAACGCGTCCTCCTCGATCCGCCGCCGCTGCCGCACCGCCTCCAGCTCGGTCAGCGCCTCGCCGAGGGCGGCGAGGACCACCGCCAACCGGTCGTCCACCCGTTCGCCCCCGGCATGCGCGGCCGACTCCTCGTGCACGCGCCCCTCGTCCTCGGGCTCCTCGTCCTCGGGCTCCTCGTGCTCGCGGTCCTCGATACCGAGGGTCGAGGCGAGGCCCACCAGGAGCGGCTCCTGCCGCGCCCACCGGTCGGCCGCGTGCCGCCGGGCGTCGGAGTCGATCCGCTCCACCGGCCGGTCGGCGCGCCGGAACAACTGCCGCAGCCCGGAACCCGAGGACCCGGTGTGCTCCAGCTCGTCCCGGTAGGCGGACGAAAGGCCGTCCCCGCGCCGCCACAGCCAGTCCTCGGCGCTCTCGTACGGCTCCGCGCGGATCAGCGACGCGGCGGCCTTGTCCAGCATGGAGTCGCCGGTGAGATGCCCGGAGACGGGGGCGATCCGGTCGTCCCGCAGGGCGACCACCCGGGCGGCGAGCAGGTCGAGCAGCTCCGCCGCGGCCAGGGCCAGCGACAGATCCCCCTGCTCCACGGGCCGGTCGGCGGGTACGTCCAGCGCGACGAACAGCAGATCCTGCGGTGTGGTCATCTCGGGCTCCCCGGTCACGGTCGGTACGGCGCGGGTACCACCATCACCCGTGCCGGAAACCCAGGCCGTCCCGCCTCGGTGCCCACCCCCGGCCGGCAGCCCCGGTGCGGGACCACATCCGGGACCACATCCGGGCCCGCGCGCCCCTCGGCCGGGGAGTTGTCCGCGTCAAGAGGTCGCGCGTTCAGAAGGCGAACGCACAACCCCCCTCAGCCCAGCAAGACGTGACGGAGCGTCATGTCGCGTTCGAAGGGTTGACGGGGGTCAGGTGGCCCCAGTTCACTCAAGCCGTGAGCTAAGTCATGAGTGAAACAAGAGCCGAGGGAAGGTCCATGCGCAGAACCGCCCTGCTCGTCTCCACCGCTCTGCTGACCGCACTGCTCCCGCTGGCCGGAGGCGTCGCCACGGCCTCCGGGGCCGACGGTCCCGACCCGGCCCCGGTGCCGGTCGACCGCTTCGAGGGCGAGGTGCCCTTCGCCGCCCAGCCCGCCGAGGGCCTCTTCACCTGGGGAGGCGACGGCGACGACCCGCCCACCCTGGCGCTGGCCGCCCGAGCCGACGCCCCCGAGGGCACCAAGGTGCTCACCGGGAACTACGACATCAGCGGCTACGGCGGCTTCACCCACGACTACGCCGCCGACGCCCCGGCCCACGACTGGTCCGCCCACCGGGGCGTGCGCCTGTGGTGGGAGGGACAGGGCACCGGCAAGAAGATCACGTTCGAGATCAAGGACGGCGGTGCGCACGGCGAGGCGTCCGAGCTGTGGACGACCTCCTTCACCGACGACTTCACCGGCTGGAGGCGGATCGAGCTGCCGTTCTCCGCGTTCACCTATCGCACGGACTACCAGCCGGTCGGCGGCATCGACCACGTCCTCGGCCTCACCCGGATGTGGGGCTATGCCGTCACCCTGCCGACCGGCGTCAAGGGCCGCTTCGCCATGGACGGCGTCGAGCTGTACGGCGCCGCCGACCCGGCGCTGCGCGCCTCCGTCACCACCGACCCGGCCGTCCGCCCGGTCACGGAGGGCGGCACGGCGAGCGTCCGCGTCACCCTGGCCACCACCGACGCAGCTCCCGTCACCTCCCCGGTGACCGTCGCGTACGCCACCGGCGAGGGCACCGCCCGCCCCGGCAAGGACTACACCCCCGCCTCCGGCACCCTCACCTTCCCGGCCGGCACCCCCTCCGGGACCTCCCGGACGGTGAAGGTGACCACCCTGAAGGACCGCACCGCCGAGTCCGCCGAGACCGTCCCGCTCGGGCTGACCGTCACCGGCGCCAAGGCCCCGGCGGAGAACCCGAAGATCGTCATCGACGCCCACGGACTGCCGTACCTGGACAGCGGGCTGCCGGTGCGCAAGCGGGTCGCCGACCTGCTCGGGCGGATGTCGCTCGCGGAGAAGGCCGGGCAGATGACCCAGGCCGAGCGCGGCGCCGTCTCGGACCAGAACGACATCGCCGCCTACGGCCTGGGCTCACTGCTCTCCGGCGGCGGCTCCACGCCGACCCCGAACACCCCGGCCGCGTGGGCGAAGATGATCGACGGCTTCCAGCTCCGCGCCCGGGCCACCCGCTTCCAGATCCCGCTGATCTACGGCGTGGACGCGGTCCACGGCCACAACAACCTCTCCGGTGCCACCGTGCTGCCGCACAACATCGGCATCGGCGCCACCCGCGACCCCGAACTCGCCCGGCGCACCGGGGCGGTGACCGCCTCCGAGGTCCGCGCCACCGGCATCCCCTGGGACTTCGCCCCCTGCCTCTGCGTCAGCCGCGACGAACGCTGGGGCCGCTCCTACGAGTCCTTCGGTGAGGACCCGGCGCTGGTCGAGTCCATGGAGACGGTCATCCAGGGCCTCCAGGGCCACGCCGACGGCCGTGACCTCGCCCGCGCCGACAAGGTGCTGGCCACCGCCAAGCACTTCGCCGCCGACGGCGGCACCGCCTACGGTTCCTCCACCACCGGTACCTACACCGTCGACCAGGGCGTCTCCACCCTCACCCGGAAGCAGTTGGAGGCCGTCCACCTCGCGCCGTACGCGGACGCCGTGGACCGGGGGGTGGGCACCGTGATGCCCTCGTACTCCTCGCTCGACGTGATCGGTGACGGACGCGGCCCCGTCAGGATGCACGCCCGCGCCGACATGATCAACGGCGTGCTCAAGGGCCGTATGGGCTTCGACGGGTTCGTCATCAGCGACTGGAACGCCGTGGACCAGCTCCCCGGCGACTACGCGACCCAGGTCCGCACCTCGGTCGGCGCGGGCGTCGACATGATGATGGTCCCCTACTCCTACAAGGAGTTCAGCGCGGCCCTGACCGCCGAGGTGAAGGCCGGCCGGGTCGGCGAGCGGCGGATCGACGACGCCGTCTCCCGCATCCTCACCCAGAAGTTCCGCCTCGGCCTCTTCGAGCACCCCTACGCCGACACCTCCGGTGCCGCCGCCATCGGTTCCCCGGCCCACCGGGCCGTCGCCCGCGAGGCCGTCGCCAAGTCCCAGGTGCTGCTGAAGAACGACGGCGGCCTGCTGCCGCTGCGCAGGAGCCAGAAGGTCTACGTCGCCGGATCCGACGCGGACGACATCGGCAACCAGTCCGGCGGCTGGACCATCACCTGGCAGGGCTCCTCCGGCGACATCACCAAGGGCACCACCATTCTGGCCGGCATCCGTGAGGCGGGCGGGAAGGTCACCTACTCCAAGGACGCCTCCGCGCCGATGACCGGGAGCGACGTGGGCGTGGTCGTCGTGGGGGAGACCCCCTACGCCGAGGGCGTCGGGGACGTGGGCAACGGCCACGAGCTGACCCTGTCCGCCGCCGACCGGGCCGCGGTGGACAAGGTGTGCGGGGCCATGAAGTGCGTGGTGCTCACCGTCTCCGGCCGCCCGCTGCTGATCGGTGACCGGCTCGGGAGGATCGACGCCCTGGTGGCGTCCTGGCTGCCCGGCACCGAGGGCGCCGGAGTGGCCGACGTGCTCTACGGCAGGCGCCCCTTCACCGGGCAGCTCCCCGTCACCTGGCCGCGGGGCGAGTCCCAGTTGCCGATCAACGTGGGCGACAGCACGTACGACCCGCAGTACCCCTACGGGTGGGGCCTGACCACGGCCCGCAAGGGCGGCCCGGCCGCTCTGACCACCCTCGGCAAGACGGCCGCGACCGCCGAGCGCCGGCACGACGACCGCCGGGGACGTGAACTGGTGAACCAGGCCCGGCTGATCGTCCAGCACAGGGTGGGCCAGCGGATCACGGCGGCCGTCTCGAAGCCGTTCGCCGAGGCCGACCACGCGCTGCTGACCGGACGGTACGGGCAGGCGCTGCTCAAGCTGATCCAGGCGTACCGGGCGGCCGGCTGACCAGCTGACCGGACCCGCACATCCGACCGGACGGGGGAGGCTTCGGGTAGCGTCGGAAGCATGAAGGCCGTGCTGTCGACCCGCGCCCGAAGCCTCCCCGCACTGCTCCTCGCGGCGCTGGCGGCGGCCCTGGTGCCCCTGTTCGCGTTCGCACCCGCGGCCAGTGCCGTCACGAGCGCCTCCACCATCGGCCAGGCCCTGCGCAAGAGCCCTGTCTACGTGGACCCGGCCGCCTCCGGTCAGCTCTCCCGCGCCGACGCCGACGCCCTCGCCGAGAAGATCAAGGACGCCGGCAAACCGGTGTTCGTGGTGGTCCTCCCCGCCGGCCATCCCACCCGGAGCGTCCTGCGCGACGTCCGTTCGGCCACCGGCATCACCGGTCTGTACGGCATCCGCGTCGGCGACCGCTTCGCCGCCGGCGCCGACCCCTCGGTCATCTCCGCCACCGCCCGCCGGAACCTGGTCTCCAGCGTGCAGGGCGAGGACGCCAAGGCCCAGCTCACCGACTTCACCGACCGCGCGCTGGACACCGTGCGCGGCCACGCCCCTTCCACCTGGGGCTCCTCCGGCGACGGCGGCGGGGTCTCCACCACCGCGCTGATCTTCGCCGGGGCGATCGTGGTCGCGGGCGGCGCGGGGTTCTACACCCTCGGCCGCCGCAACCGCCGCCGCCGTGAGGCGGAGCAGCGGGCCGCGCTGGAGCGGCTGCGGGTCGTCGTGGACGAGGACATCACCGCCTTCGGCGAGGAACTCGACCGCCTCGACTTCCAGCCCGGCGAACCCGGCGCCGACGACGCGATGCGCACCGACTACGAGAAGGCGCTCGACGCCTACGACGACGCCAAGCGCCGCATGGCCGAGGCACGCAAGCCGGAGGACGTGCGCGGGGTCACCGAGGCGCTGGAGGACGGCCGGTACTCCCTCGCGGTGCTCGCCGCCCGACGCGAGGGGGGCTCCCTGCCCGACCGGCGCCCGCCGTGCTTCTTCGACCCCCGGCACGGACCCTCCGTCACCGACGCCGCCTGGACGCCGGCGGGCGGCAGCACCCGCGAGGTACCGGTGTGCGCGGCCGACGCCACCCGGCTCGCCGACGGCCGCGAACCGGCCGCGCGCGAGGTGGAGACCGAGTACGGCCGCCGCCCGTACTGGGACGCGGGTCCCGCCTACGGCCCCTGGGCGGGCGGCTACTTCGGCGGCGGCCTGCTGCCGGGCCTGCTCGCGGGCACCCTGCTCGGCGGCCTGATGTCCACCCCGTCCTACGCGGCCGACTTCGGCGGCGGATACGGCGACTTCGGGGACCAGGGCGGTTTCCAGGGCGGTGACATGTCCGGCACCGACTTCGACCCCAGCGGGTTCGGCGACGGCTTCGGCGGCGGAGACTTCGGCGGGGGCGGCGACTTCGGGGGCGGCGGGGACTTCGGCGGCGGCGGCTTCTGAGACCCCGGACCCCGCACCACGCGTGAGCGCCCCGCTCCCTCGTCAGGGGGAGCGGGGCGCTCACGCGCGGTGCGGCCGGACCGCTGTGGGCTCACGCGTTCTTGATGGCCGACACGTCGAAGTTGAGCTTGATCTTGTCGGAGACGAGCACGCCGCCCGTCTCCAGGGCCGCGTTCCAGGTCAGGCCCCACTCCGAGCGCAGCAGCTCGGCCTTGCCCTCGAAGCCGACGCGCTCGTTGCCGAAGGGGTCGGTGGCGGCGCCGTTGAACTCCAGGTCGATGGTGATCGGGCGGGTCACGCCGAGGACGGAGAGGTCACCGGTGACACGGTAGTCGTCGCCGCCCAGGGACTCCGCGCCGGTGGAGCGGAAGGTCATCGTCGGGAACTCGTCCGTCTGGAAGAAGTCGGCGGACTTCAGGTGGGCGTCGCGGTCGGCGTTGCCGGTGTCGATGCTGTCCATCACCACGTCCAGCGTCGCGGTGGACCTGGCCGGGTTCTCGCCGTCCAGGTGCAGCGAGCCGGTGAACTCCGTGAAGCCGCCCTTGACGTTGGTCACCATGGCGTGCCGCGCGGTGAAGCCGATCGAGGTGTGCGCGGGGTCGATGGTGTAGTCGCCGGTCAGCGCGGCGAGGCCGGGGCCCGCGGCGGCGGCGGGGGCGGCGGTGGTCTCGGGGGTGCTGTTCTTGCGGCCGAAGATGCCCATGGTGCGCTCCTTGGAAGAGTTCCGGAAGAGTCTGTTTAACGTTCAACGAACCCGACGCCTGTCACCGTAGACCCATTCAGTTGAGTTTTCAACATCATCCGGTGCGTATTTCCAGTCTTGCCCAGAGTCACCGCCGACGCCCTCTGGCGGACGCGCGTAGAACTCGGGCACCATCTGTCTGCACCACCTGCTCAGCCGCCTCACGGCAATCCCGGCCATCCGCAGGAAGGGTCACTCCATGAAGGTCCGCTCCGTCCTGACCGCGCTCGCCCTCGTCGTCGCCCCGGGCGTCGCCGTGGTCGGCACCGCTTCCGACGCCTTCGCCGTCACCAAGATCAGCCACGCCACCGCCACCCAGATGTTCCGCGACGTCGGCATCACCTGGTCGTCCTCCGGCGGCTGCTCCGACCGCCAGAACTCCACGTGTACGTCGTTCGACCAGCTCAACCTCTCCACCGCGCAGGGTGCCCAGACGCTGAAGCGGGCCAGCGGCTGCGCGCTCAACATCACCGGCGGCACCGAGGTCGGCCACGCCTCCGGTACGTACTCGCACTACAACGGCTACAAGCTGGACTTCGGCAAGATCACCTGCATGACCTCGTACGTGAAGAACAACTTCACGTACATCGGGCTGCGCGGGGACGGCGCGCCGCAGTACAAGTCCGGCTCGGGCAACATCTACGCCGACGAGGGCAACCACTGGGACGTCCTGTACTACAACTGCGGCGGCTGCTGAGCCGACGCGCGCCGGACGGCGGAACGCAGGGTTGCGAGAGCGCCCCGTTCCGCCGTCCGGGTGCTCCCGTGTCACTCCGGGGATGGCATGTCCCACCCAGGAATCCGGGGGGCTGTGACACCCCCCACTTTGTGGCAGCCCTACAAAGACGGCGCCCTCTGAGCAGTCGGAACGCCTGCATCGCGGCCCGGTTCTGTTCGGTCGTACCAGGAAAACGCTCCGGAGACTGTACGGAGTCGACGGCCCGGTTTCCTCGAGGTCCTTCGTATGGTCACTACATGACCGTTTTGGAAGAGACGACGGGTGAGCCGGCGGACGCGCGCGGGCGGGTCGCCGAGCTGCACGTGATCCGGGCGCAGGCCCTGGCGGGCCCCAGCGAGAAGGCGACCGAGGCACAGCACGCCAAGGGCAAGCTGACCGCCCGGGAGCGCATCGAGCTGCTCCTCGACCCGGACTCCTTCCAGGAGGTCGAGCAGCTCCGCCGGCACCGCGCCACCGGCTTCGGCCTGGAGGCCAAGAAGTCCTACACCGACGGTGTCATCACCGGCTGGGGCACGGTGGAGGGCCGCACGGTCTTCGTCTACGCCCACGACTTCCGCATCTTCGGCGGCGCGCTGGGCGAGGCCCACGCCACCAAGATCCACAAGATCATGGACATGGCCATCGCGGCCGGTGCCCCGCTGGTCTCGCTGAACGACGGCGCCGGCGCCCGTATCCAGGAGGGCGTCTCCGCGCTCGCCGGCTACGGCGGCATCTTCCAGCGCAACACCAGGGCCTCCGGCGTCATCCCGCAGATCTCGGTGATGCTCGGCCCGTGCGCGGGCGGCGCGGCCTACAGCCCCGCCCTCACCGACTTCGTCTTCATGGTCCGCGAGACCTCGCAGATGTTCATCACCGGCCCGGACGTCGTCAAGGCGGTCACCGGCGAGGAGATCACCCAGAACGGCCTCGGCGGCGCCGACGTGCACGCCGAGACCTCCGGCGTCTGCCACTTCGCGTACGACGACGAGGAGACCTGCATCGCGGAGGTGCGCTACCTCCTCTCGCTGCTCCCGCAGAACAACCGCGAGAACCCGCCGCGCGTGGACTCCTCCGACCCCGCCGACCGGCGCGGCGACGTCCTGCTCGACCTGGTCCCGGCCGACGGCAACCGGCCCTACGACATGACCAAGGTCATCGAGGAGCTCGTCGACGACGGCGACTACCTGGAGGTCCACGAGCGCTGGGCCCGCAACATCATCTGCGCGCTGGGCCGTCTCGACGGCCAGGTGGTCGGCATCATCGCCAACCAGCCGCAGGTGCTGGCCGGTGTGCTGGACATCGAGGCGAGCGAGAAGGCCGCGCGCTTCGTGCAGATGTGCGACGCCTTCAACATCCCGATCGTCACGCTGCTGGACGTGCCGGGCTTCCTGCCCGGCGTCGACCAGGAGCACGGCGGAATCATCCGCCACGGCGCGAAGCTGCTGTACGCCTACTGCAACGCGACCGTCCCGAGGATCTCGCTCATCCTGCGCAAGGCGTACGGCGGCGCGTACATCGTGATGGACAGCCAGTCCATCGGCGCCGACCTCACCTACGCGTGGCCCACCAACGAGATCGCGGTGATGGGCGCCGAGGGCGCGGCCAACGTCATCTTCCGCCGTCAGATCGCCGACGCCGAGGACCCCGAGGCGATGCGGCAGAAGATGGTCAAGGAGTACAAGGCCGAGCTGATGCACCCGTACTACGCGGCGGAGCGCGGCCTGGTCGACGACGTGATCGACCCCGCCGAGACCCGCGAGGTGCTGATCAGGTCCCTGTCGATGCTGCAGACCAAGCACGCCGACCTGCCCTCCCGCAAGCACGGCAACCCCCCGCAGTGACCGAGACCCCGGAGACCACCGCCATGACCAGCGCCGACATCCGCGTCGAGAAGGGCCTCGCCGACCCCGAGGAGGTGGCCGCCATAACGGCGGTCCTCCTCGCCCGGGCCGCGGCCCGCCCGGCCGACACCCCGACCCACCGCCCCCGCCCGCGCGCGGGCTGGCGCCGCCTGGAGCGCGAGGGCGGTTTCCGGGCCCCGCACAGCTGGCACTGAGCCCCACAGCACCCCACAGGGCCCCGCCTCTCCCCTCGGAGAGGCGGGGCCCTGTCGTCCGGCCGGGAGCGACCGGCACGGCGAGAAGCGGTACGACGAAGGGGCCCTCTCCACCGCGGAGAGGGCCCCTTCGCCGTGGACCGGCTACCGCAGGCGGGCCATGAGGGCGTGCTCGACCAGGGTGATCAGCGCGCTCTTGGCGTCCGCGCGGTGGCGGGCGTCCGTGGTGATGATGGGGGCGTCGGGTCCGATCTGGAGGGCCTCGCGGACCTCGTCGGGGTTGTAGGGCTGGTTGCCGTCGAAGCCGTTGAGGGCGATGACGAACGGCAGGCCCGAGTTCTCGAAGTAGTCGACCGCGGGGAAGCAGTCGGCCAGACGCCGGGTGTCGACCAGCACGATGGCGCCGATGGCGCCGCGTACGAGGTCGTCCCACATGAACCAGAAGCGGTCCTGACCGGGTGTACCGAAGAGGTACAGGATCAGGTCCTGGTCCAGGGTGATGCGGCCGAAGTCCATGGCCACCGTGGTGGTGGTCTTGTCCCCGGTGTGGGTGAGGTCGTCGATGCCCGCCGACGCGGACGTCATGACGGCCTCGGTACGCAGCGGGTTGATCTCCGAGACGGCCCCCACGAACGTGGTCTTGCCCACGCCGAAGCCGCCCGCCACCACGATCTTCGCGGAGGTGGTGGAGCGGGAAGGACCGCCGCTAGAGCTTGCGAAGTCCACTGAGCACCCTTTCGAGCAGTGTCACGTCTGGCTGGCCGCCGGCGTTCTCGTCGCCGCCGGGCTGATGGATGGCTACCAGGCCCGCCTCCGCCAAGTCGGCGACGAGAATCCTGGCCACGCCGAGGGGGATCGTGAGCAGGGCCGAGATCTCGGCCACCGACTTGATCTCCCGGCACAGGTTGCAGATCCGCTGATGCTCGGGCAACTGGCCCTGCATCTGGTGCGGAGCTGCGGTGGTGTGCACCAGCGCCTCGATGGCGAGCTGGTAGCGCGGGCGGGTCCGGCCGCCGGTCATGGCGTACGGACGCACCAGGGGGTTGCTGGCGCCGGACGGGGCAGCCGCGGGCTCCTGGCGACGCGGCGGCTGGACCGGCTGGATGCGGGGTGCCGACGGCTGGTCGTACGGCGAAGGGCCGGGGCCCTGCGGCGCGTACGGCTGCCGGTGGTTCGGGACGGAGGGGAAGTCGTACCCGTTCGCCGAGCCGCCGTCCTGTCCCTGCGCGGGACCGTACGGCCAGTTACCCGAAGACGGACCGCCTGGGGGTGTTGCCACTGTTTCCTCCTCCGACTGTGCCGGGCACCATCGCTGCGGAGCCGCGTCCCAAGACCTTACGGCCCCGGGACGCGAACGCGCACCGTCCGCTTGTTAGTTGAGAAGGCTGCCCTGGAGCTCCGCACGGAGATCCGGGGTCAGGACCGTGCCCGCACGGTCCACCAGAAGGGCCATCTCGTACCCGATGAGGCCGATGTCCGCCTCCGGGTGGGCCAGAACCGCAAGTGACGAACCGTCGGATACGGACATGATGAACAGGAATCCCCGCTCCATCTCCACAACCGTCTGGTTCACGCTGCCCCCCTCGAAGATGCGGGAGGCGCCTGCCGTCAGGGACGTCAGGCCGGACGCGACGGCCGCGAGCTGGTCTGCGCGGTCGCGGGGGAAGCCTTCGGACATCGCCAGAAGGAGTCCGTCGGCGGAGACCACCACGGTGTGGGACACACCCGGTGTGTTGTCCACGAAGTTGGTGATCAACCAGTTAAGGTTCTGTGCCGCCTGGCTCATCGGGCTCACACTAACGCTCCTGGTCGTAGGTGCTGTCAGGACCACCGTGCTGATTGGTGGTTGCCTGGCCGTTCGTTTCACTGCCTGCGTCGCGTCCGCGCTGGACGCCCCGACGCAGGTTGCTCAGCCTGCCCCGGACATCCTCCGGGGCACGGGAGACCTGTGGGCCCCCCTGAGGGGTGCTCTCGGCGGTGCCCTCGACCAGGTTGGCCTTGGGTACCCGCCGCGGCAGGCCGGAGGACGTGACCCCGCCCGCCTTGGGCTTGCGAAGCTGCGAAGCCTGCTGCCAGCGCTCGTCGTTCGCCGAACGCCAGTCGTCGGTGCCGCCGCCCGCCGAGGCCGGGGCCTCCTGGCGGCCGAGCGACGCGCTGTCGGCGCCGGCGGAGCCGTTCGAGCCGTTCGGGCCGTGCAGCCCGTTCGAGGCGAGGCCGCTGGAACCCAGACCGCCCGCACCGTTCATGTTCAGGCCGCCGGAGCCGCCCACCGGGGCCGAGTCGCCCGCGCCACCGCGACGGGGCAGACCCGCGTTGGTCACACCGCCCGCGGCCGGACCGCCCGGTGCCGGACGCTCGAAGCCTCCGTGGCCGTTGGAGCCCAGGTCACCGGCGTCGGCGGCCTGCGCCCGCTCCGGCTCCGCAGCGTACTGGGTCGGATAGCCGTTCTGGAAGCCGCTCTGCTGGGGCCAGTCGTCCTGGAAGGACTGCCGCTGCCCGTCGTACGAGCCGCCGAAGGCGTCACCGGCAGGCGGGTTCTGCTCCTGCTGCGGGTAACCGGACTGCGGGTAGCCGCCGTCCTGCGCGAAGTACTGGTCGTCGTAGGCGGGCTGCTGCTGCTCCCGGTACGCCTGCTGCTCCGGGTACGCGTCCGCCTGCGGCTGCCGCTGGCCGGGGAAACCCGGGCCGTTCTCGGTGTAGCCGCCGGGCGTCTGCTCGAAGCCGTCCTGGTACCCGGGCCGGCCGCCCTCGGCACCGTCAGTGCCGGGGTGGGCCTGCGCCTCCAGCGCCGCCCGGCGCTCCTCGCGCTCCAGGGAGCGGCCGACGGGGTCCAGACCGCGCGGGTCGTCGGGCACCTCGTTGTAGCGGCTGTCGTCGAAGCCCAGTTCCGCCGCCGTGCGCATCGGCTGCGCCTGCGGCTGCGGGTTGAAGCTCTCACCGGCGAACTGCTGATCCGGGATGATCTGCGAGACCGTGAACTCCTCGCGGTCGAGCTGCGTCTCGCCACCACCACCGTGGGTGATCGCGTCGGGCAGCATCACCAGGGAGGTCGTACCGGCCTGCTCGCCCGAGGGGCGGAGCTGGACGCGGACGCCGTGCCGGTCGGAGAGCCGGCCGACCACGAACAGGCCCATGCGCTGGGAGATCGCGGCGTCCACGGTCGGCGGGTTGGCCAGCTTGTGGTTGATGTCCGCGAAGTCCTCGGCGGTGAGGCCGATGCCCTTGTCGTGGATCTCGATCATCACGCGGCCGTCGGGAAGACGGGTCGCGGTGACGCGGACCTTGGTCTGCGGGGAGGAGAACGTGGTGGCGTTCTCCAGCAGCTCGGCGAGCAGGTGCACGAGGTCGGTGACCGCGCGGCCGTGGATCTCGGCCTCCGGGACGCCGGACAGCTCGATGCGCTCGTACTGCTCCACCTCGGAGGAGGCGGCGCGCAGCACGTCGACCAGCGGGACCGGCTGGTCCCAGCGGCGGCCGGGCTCCTCGCCGGCGAGGACCAGCAGGTTCTCGCCGTTGCGGCGCATACGGGTGGCCAGGTGGTCCAGCTTGAAGAGGTTCTCGAGCTGGTCCGGGTCGGCCTCGTTGTTCTCCAGGTCGGTGATCAGGGTCAGCTGGCCCTCGATCAGGGACTGGTTGCGGCGCGACAGGTTGGTGAAGATCGCGTTGATGTTGCCCCGCAGCAGCGCCTGCTCGGAGGCGAGCCGCACCGCCTCGCGGTGGACCTGGTCGAAGGCGCGGGCGACCTCGCCGATCTCGTCCTTGGTGTGGATCGGGATCGGGGCGACCCGGGTGTCGACCCGGCCGGGGTCGGTGCGGGAGAGCTGGTCGACCAGCATCGGCAGGCGCTGCTCGGCGATACCGAAGGCGGCGTTGCGGAGCTGGCGCATCGCGCGGCTCATCTGGCGGGCGACCGTACCGGCCAGGACGAAGGCCAGCAGCAGGACCAGGACGACGGCGACACCGGTGATGATCGCGGAGGTCTTGGCGTCGGCGGCGATGCCGGACGCCTCACTCACCGCCTTGTTGGCCATGTCCGACTCGATGGAGCGGTACGCCTTGAACTTCAGCGTGTTGACCGCCCACCAGTTGGCCGGGGTGATGCCCTGCACCGCGAGCTGCTGGCGCTCCAGCGGATCGGTCGAGTTGAGCTGGGCCAGCGCCACGACCATCTTCTGCGGGTCGGACGGCGGCGCCTTGTACGAGGGGTCCTTCGCCTTGGCCTCGGCGGCCATCGCGGCACCCTGGTTCTGGATGTTCCGCTTCTCCTGCTCCAGCCGGTCCGCGTCGGCCTGGGTGCCACCGCCGAGGTACTCCTCGATGGCGATGCCCTCCAGGTAGGCGTAGGTGGAGAGAGCCACGCGCTGGGTCGCCAGGTTCGGCGCGTCCGGGCCGGGCTTGACCAGCATGTGCGTGCCGATCGAGCGCTCCAGCGACAGCGCGGCCTTGGTCAGCGAGATGGCGTAGACGGTACGTCCGTAGGACGTGATGTTTCCGGTGCCCAGACCCAGCTCGTTCGCGAACTCCATGAGCGGGTGGGCGACCTTGATGTAGCCCTCCTCCGTCTGGACGCCGGTGAACTTCGGGCCGTAGGCACCCGCGCGCAGCGTCTGGAGGAAGGGCTCGGTCTCGCGGAACAGCTTGAGGCGGCGCTCCAGGCCCGGCTTGGGCGGCATGTTCTGCGCGGCCTGGCTGAAGGCGGCGGCCGCCTGGTCGGTGTTCTTGCGGGCGGCGTCGACCGTGGCCTTGTCCTGCGCCGTGGCCGCCTTGCCCTTGAGGAGGGGAGCGGCGCTGAGGTCACGCTCGTTGTACAGGGCGTCGGCGTAGGACAGGGACGCCCGCACCAGGACCGCGGTGTTCTCCGCGTCCTCGGCGTCCTGCCAGGTGTCGATCGAGTTCTTCACCTGGAAGCCGCCCATGACGAGGGCGACCAGCACGGGTATGAGCAGGATCGCGTTCAGCCTGGTCGGCACGCGCCAGTTGCGCGGGGAGAAGCGGCCCCCGCTGGACGCGGGAGCGGCCTCCGGCTCCGGTCCGGCCGCTACGGGGGTGGGCGCCGCAGCGCGCGGCGGCGGGGTGAAGTTGCCCCGTGCCGACGGCTCGGGACCGTTCTTGCTTCGCCTCACTCGACCAACAACCTCTCGGCGGGTCGGCACCTGTCGTGCCGCAGTCTCTCAGAGCCCGGTTCCTCTTCGACCGCTCAGTACGTCTTGGACCCCTGGGCAGTTCAGGCATTCCAGCATGTCGACCTGGGCAGTAACAAACGAGGGCGGTGCCGTTGTAAGGAACAGATAAAACGGGTCATTACCGAGCGAGACCCGCAAATGGCAAGAGCTTTGTGAGCACAGGGGTACCGGTCGACCGCGTCGCGTGGCGGATTACGGGTTTTCCTCTCCCGAACTGTTATGAACACCGGAGCCGACCGTGTCAAAGGCCACAGCCGGCTCCGGGCGCGCTACGACAACCGCTCCACGGCAGGTCGCACTCGAGCCCTACCGCAGACGGGCCATGAGGGCGTGCTCGACCAGGGTGATCAGCGCGCTCTTGGCGTCCGAGCGGTGCCGGGCGTCGGTCGTGATGATCGGAGCGTCGGGTCCGATCTGAAGTGCCTCGCGGACCTCGTCCGGGTTGTACGGCTGCTGGCCGTCGAAGCCGTTGAGGGCGACGACGAACGGCAGACCGGAGTTCTCGAAGTAGTCCACCGCCGGGAAGCAGTCCGCGAGCCGGCGCGTGTCGACCAGCACCACCGCACCGATGGCGCCGCGTACGAGGTCGTCCCACATGAACCAGAAGCGGTCCTGACCGGGTGTACCGAAGAGGTACAGGATCAGGTCCTGGTCCAGGGTGATGCGGCCGAAGTCCATGGCCACCGTGGTGGTGGTCTTGTCCCCGGTGTGGGTGAGGTCGTCGATGCCCGCCGACGCGGACGTCATGACGGCCTCGGTACGCAGCGGGTTGATCTCCGAGACGGCGCCCACGAACGTGGTCTTGCCCACGCCGAAGCCGCCCGCCACCACGATCTTGGCGGAGGTCGTGGCCCGCCCCGAGTCAGAGCTTGCGAAGTCCACTGAGCACCCTTTCGAGCAGCGTCACATCGGGAGCGCCGCCGTTGTTCTCGTCGCCGCCCGGCTGGTGAACGGCGACCATGCCGGCCTCGGCGAGGTCGGCCACCAGAATGCGGGCCACGCCGAGGGGCATGGCCAGGAGCGCGGAGACCTCCGCGACCGACTTGACCTCCCGGCACAGATGGCAGATGCGCTGGTGCTCAGGGAGCATTCCCATCAGCGCTGCCGGGTCGGCCGTGGTGCTGATCAGCGCCTCGATGGCGAGCTGGTAGCGAGGCCGGGTCCGGCCACCGGTCATCGCGTAAGGACGCACCAGTGGCTGGTCGCCCTCATCGCCGTACGGTTCCGCGTACGGATCATGAGAGGCGTTGGGCGGGGTCATGAATCCTCCGGGCGGGACAGCAAGTTGGTCAGTCGTGCCGTCTGACAGGGCCGGTGGGGGGATTGTGGCGGCCGGACGGTTGTTTCGTGTGCTGGGTGGTGCCGGGGTGGGTCAGTGAAGCAGACTGCCTTGTAGTTCGGCGCGCAGGTCCGGGGTGAGTACCGCACCCGCGCGGTCGACGAGCAGGGTCATCTCATAACCCACGAGGCCGATGTCGCACTCGGGGTGGGCGAGAACCGCGAGGGACGACCCGTCCGAGACGGACATGAGGAACAGGAAGCCGCGCTCCATCTCGACGACGGTCTGCGCCACGCTGCCACCCTCGAAGATCCGGGACGCCCCGGCCGTGAGAGAGGTCAGGCCGGACGCGACCGCCGCCAACTGGTCGGCGCGGTCCCGCGGGAAGCCCTCGGACATCGCCAGCAGAAGGCCGTCGGCGGAGACCACCACCGTGTGGGACACCCCTGGGGTGTTGTCCACGAAGTTGGTGATCAACCAGTTCAGGTTCTGTGCCGCCTGGCTCATCGGACTCAACTAACGCTCCTGCTGGTGAGTGGGGCTCGGGAAGCTGCCGGTCTGGCCGCCCCCGGCCTGACGGCCCTGAGCGATACCCCGACGGAGATTGGTCAGCCGGCCGCGTACGTCGTCAGGCGCACGGGAGACCTGCGGACCGCTGTGGTGCTGTTGCTGCTGTGCCGTGCCCGGGACGAGGTTCGCCTTGGGCACACGGCGCGGCAGACCGGAGGTGGTGACACCGCCCGCCGCGGGCTGCCGTACGCGCTCCGCCTGCCGGACGAGTTCGTCGTTCGGGGAGGTGCGCCACGAGCCGGTGGTGGACGACGACTGCTGCGGGGCGGGCGTGGGGGCCTGCGCCTGCGGCTGCTGGGCGGCGGCCGGAGCGGACTCCGGCTGCTGCTGTTCCTGCTGGAACCAGTTGGTCTCCAGCGTGTCGTACAGCGGGGTGCGGCCGTCACCGGCGTTGTCGGACGGGGCCGGGGGCAGCGCCCAGTTGTCGGCCGGGGCCTGACGCGCCGGACGCTGGGGAGCGGCGGGCCGCTGCTGCTCGAACTGGCCGGTGCTGCCCGCCTGGTTCGGGTTCTGCGCGGCCTGGTCGCCGTTGTGGTGCTGCGCCGGGCGGGCGGGCAGCGCGTGCTGGCCGGTGTTGCCCGCCTGGTACGCGTCGTAGCCCTGCTGGACCGGGAACTGGCCGGTGTGCTGCGGGGCCTGGGGGCTCTGCCGGCCCGGCTGCTGGCCCTGGGGGCCGCCGAACAGGTCGGGGCGGACGTACTCGTCGCCGCCCTGCTGGCGACCGTAACCGCCCGCCTGCTGGGCGCCGGGCTGCTGGTACTGGCCCGTGTTCTGCGGGTCACCCGCGCCGGGACGCTGGAACTGACCCGTGTGCTGGACCCCGTTGGCGCCCGGCCGGGCGAACTGCCCGGTGTGCTGCTGGTCGCCGGCGCCGTAGAGGTCCTGGCGGGGGAAGCCGCCGGTCTGCGAGGGGTCCTGCGCGTCGACGCGGGGCATCTCGGCGGTGCCGCCCATGCCCTGCCGGTCGTCGATGCGCGGCATGCGCGCGGTCTGGGACGGATCCTGCTCGTCGTGGCCGCGCGGGACGTCCAGCGAGGCACGCGATGCGGGGTCGCCGCCGGGCAGTTCGGCGCGCGGGCCGCCACGGGGCGGCAGCTGGGGCTGACGTCCCTGCTCCGCACCGGCACCGGCGCCACCGCGCCGCTGCTGGGCCGGGCCGCGACCGCCGAAGGCGTCCTGCTGCGGGCCGCCGGGGTTGGCGGTGTGCAGGCCCTGCGGGGCACCCGGACCCTGGCCTGCGGGGGCCGGACGGTTCTGCTGGCTCTGCTGGCCGGGCTGGTTCGGCTGGAAGGCACCGGGACCCTGCGGGCCGTGGGCGCCGCCGGGACGGCCGCCGTTCTGACCCGTGCCGGGCAGCGCCGCACGCGGACCCTGGCCGGCGCCGACCTGGCCGCGCTGGCTGGGACCCCCGGCCAGGAGTCCGCCACCCGCCGGGGCGCCGCCGCCGCCGTTGTTCCGGCGTGCCGCGGCCGCACCGGCCGCGGCCTGCGCGGCCGCGGGACCGCCGCCGGAGCCGGGGCCGCCGGCCTTGCCCGGAGCGGGCTTCCTGCCGCCCTGGGCGACATCGACGGGCAGCATGACCAGCGCGGTCGTACCGCCGGAGTCGGACGGGCGGAGCTGGATGCGGATGCCGTGGCGCTGCGACAGACGGCCGACCACGAACAGACCCATGCGGCGGGAGACCGACACGTCCACGGTGGGCGGCGCGGCGAGGCGCTCGTTGATCGCGGCGAGGTCCTCGGGGGAGAGGCCGATGCCGGTGTCGTGGATCTCGATCAGGACGCGGCCGTCGGGCAGCGCGTGACCGGTGACCTTGACCTTGGTCTGCGGGGAGGAGAACGAGGTGGCGTTCTCCAGCAGCTCGGCGAGGAGGTGCACGAGGTCGTTGACGACGCGGCCGGCGACCTCGGTGCCCGGCACCGACGCCAGTTCGATGCGCTCGTACTGCTCCACCTCGGAGGCGGCGGCGCGGAGCACGTCGACCAGCGGGACCGGGCGGGTCCAGCGTCGGCCCGGCTCCTCACCGGCGAGGACGAGAAGGTTCTCGCCGTTACGGCGCATGCGGGTCGCGAGGTGGTCGAGCTTGAACAGCGAGGAGAGCTGGTCGGGGTCGGCCTCGCGGGACTCCAGCTCGGAGATGAGCGAGAGCTGACGCTGGATCAGACCCTGGGAGCGGCGCGAGAGGTTGGTGAACATCGCGTTGACGTTGCCTCGCAGCAGCGCCTGCTCGGCCGCGAGCCGGACCGCCTCGTGGTGCACCTCGTCGAAGGCCGCGGCCACCTTGCCGATCTCGTCCCGCGAGTGCACACCCACCGACTCCACGGACGTGTCGACGTCCTGCGGGTCGGACTCGGAGAGCTGCTTGACCAGCTCGGGCAGCCGGTCCTGGGCGACCCTGGTGGCGGTGTCCTGGAGGCGGCGCAGCGAGCGGATCATGGATCGGGCCACGACGAACGCGCCGACCAGCGAGACGCCGAGCACGAGCAGGATCAGCACACCCGAGAGGATGGCCTCCTGCTCGGAGGTCGCCTTCAGCTCGCGGGCCTTCTGCTCCATGCTGTCGAGCAGCTCGTGCTCGATCTTCTTCATCTGCTGGATCTTGGTGGAGCTGTCGTCCATCCAGTCCAGGTACGAGCGCGCCTGCTGTCCCGCCAGGCCGTCGCGCGAGTCGAAGACGCGCTTGGCGTAGAGGTCCGCCGCCTGGATCGTCGGGTTGTTCTCGTCGATGGGCTTGAGGATCTCCTCGGCGTCCTGGCTCGAGTAGACCTTGCGGAAGATGTTGAGCTCGGAGCCCTCGCTGTCGTACGCGGCCTCGCCGTAGAGGCGGTCGTTGGTCGACAGGGAGCCCTTGGTGGTGTTGTTGGCGGGCAGAGCGGCGGCGATCACGGCTCGCTGCACCGAGGCGTACTCCTTGGCCGTGGAGAACGCGGCCAGGGCGCGGGTGCGCTGGATCATCTCCGGGTTGCTCGACGCCTCGGCCATGTCCGAGGAGAGATCGATGAGCTGGGTGATCAGCCGGTGGTACGCCTCGACGGTCTGGGTCGAGTTGTCCTTGGAGGTGTACGCGTCCCGGCGGATCTTGCCCAGTGCGTCGAGCTGGGAGACCAGACCGACCAGGGTGTCGCGGACGCCCTGGAGGTTGCCGTCCTTGCTCGCCGCGTCGATGCTCTCGGCGGAGTCCTCGAAGGTCTTCTTCGCGTTGTCCGTCTTGTCGCGGAAGCCCTTGACCGTGTAGTCGGAGGACTTGAGACCGTGGGCCAGGGGACCGGCGGACTGGTCGCGTTCCTCCTGGAGCGCGTGCGCCAGCTCGGTCGCGCGCTGGGTCATCTCGGTCAGCAGCTTCATGTTGTCGAGCTGCTGGATGTCGTCCATCGAGTCGCCGATGCGCAGACCACCGAGCGTGGTGGCCGCGACCACCGGCAGCGCGAGCAGCGACACCAGGCGCGTGGAGATGCGCCAGTTGCGCAGCGCCATGCGCGAGCCGGTGCTGGGGGTGCTCCTGGTGGCCTTGGCGGCGGGGGCCGCGGGCTTGGCGCCGGACGCGCCGGCCGGTGCGGACGCGCCGGGGCGTCCACCGCGCTCGCCGTCGCCGGACGGTGCCTTGCCGGCGCTCTGGGCGTGCTGGGGCGAGGAGCCGCCGGTCATGGGGGCAGTCCCGCCGTGCGGCTCCGGCTCGGCCGAAGCGCTGCCATCCCTCTTGAAACGTCCCTGCACTAGCGTCGCAACCTCTGGACCAGGCGCCCCTCCGCGAGAACGGCGGGACACGGTGTCGGCGTCATGAAGGGCGCCCTGAATACGCCCCCCGTGTGGTCTTGAGTGACCGGCGCTGGATTCCCCCCTTGTCCACCGCCACTCGGCGCGGCGTCGCGCCCCCTGCGCCGGCTCGTTCCTGCGGCGGTCCGTGGCATTCCAGCACAGTGCCGGATCTCCAACAAGGGACGCACCCCTACCTGTGACCTACGTGACGGGCCGTGATCCGGAAGTCACGACGGGTGGAACCGGATCACCCGTATAGGTGGGCAATTCAGGCGAGTCGATCGCCTGTACGGGACGCTCGAACGGTGTCCCAGTCGCCATGATCAGGAGCGGAATGGTGGGTTCGGATGGGCGATGTCCGTTTCGTCATGCAGGGCCGGAAGTCTCAATTGCCCCATTTGCATGGCTCGTAGTGAGCAAACTCACATGTCGATCACGGGTGGTTCACGTCAGTGACGGGGATTCGCATGTTTAGCCTGACGCTTTACAGGATGGGCGGCTCTGCCCATTCCCACCCGACCACGAGGCCACAGGACGACAACGGTGAAGACGACGATGATGTTCCAGACGACGGCGAACCCGCGACGCACGACGCTGGCGCACCTGAACGACGTCGGCGAACTGCAGATCGCCGAGCTGCCCGAGCACCCCACCGACCTCCCCGGCCGGACGGCCAACCCCCGGCGCACCATTCTGATGGAGATGCCCGCCTCCGCCGTGGTCGAGGTCGGTGTCTGAGCGCACCGGCTCCCGCCCGAACGCGGCCCGGCGGCCCGTCCACCCGCGACGGCCCGCCGGGCCGCGCTCGCTTTTCCGGGTCCGGCGGATTACCGGCACCGCGACGGATATCCGCCCTCCGGTAATCCCGCCCCGCGCATTTTCCGGCACCGTCCGGCGGCATTACCCGTAATGTGTCCCGCGACGGCTCCCTGCCCGGGCAGCCCCCGCCGCCACCGGGCCCTCGCCCCGCCCGGGGCCACCCGGGAATCCGGAATTAATCCGCTGCCCGTTTCCGCGCCGCATAACCGGCGCCCGCACCACCGGCCGAACACGGGACGCGCGGACCGGTTAACCTGGGACGTCAGTCCGCCGGTTCTCAGTGAGAGGCGCCAGAATCCCGTGCGCATCGCCAGGTTCTCCATCGACGGGAACGTAGCCTTCGGCGCGGTCGAGGGCGACAAGCAGGACGAGCTCGTCCTCGACATCATCAAGGGCATCCCCTTCGCCGACCACGAGCTGTCCGGCACCAAGGTGCCCCTCAGCAAGGTCCGGCTGCTCCCGCCGGTGCTCCCCAACAAGGTCGTGGCCTTCGCCCGCAACTACGCCGAGCACGCCGCGGAACTGGGCAGCGAGGTGCCCGACGTCCCGTTCGCCTTCTTCAAGCCCTCCACCTCGGTGATCGGTCCCGGCGACGACGTCCAGTACCCCTCCTTCACCAAGGAACTGCACTACGAGGCCGAACTGGCCGTGGTCATCGGCCGGATGTGCCGCGAGGTCCCGCGCGAGCGCGTCAAGGACGTCATCTTCGGCTACACCTGCGCCAACGACGTCACCGCCCGCGACGTGCAGCGCGCCGAGAAGCAGTGGGCCCGCGCCAAGGGCTTCGACTCCTCCTGCCCGCTCGGCCCCTGGGTCGAGACGGACATCGACCTCGCCCGCGCGAACGACCTGACCGTCCAGCTCACCCTCAACGGCGAGCAGCGCCAGCTCGGGCGCACCAGCGAGATGATCCACCCCATCGAGGACCTGATCGTCAACATCTCCGAGGCCATGACGCTGCTCCCCGGCGACGTGATCCTCACCGGCACCCCCGCGGGTGTCGGCTCCATGAGCGTCGGCGACGAGGTCGCCGTCACCATCGAAGGCATCGGCACTCTCACCAACAAGGTTGTCAAGCGTGGCTAGCGCATCTGCCCCAACAGTCCGCGTCCGTTTCTGTCCCTCGCCCACCGGTAACCCCCACGTGGGCCTGGTGCGCACCGCTCTGTTCAACTGGGCCTTCGCCCGCCACCACAAGGGCACCCTGGTCTTCCGGATCGAGGACACCGACGCGGCCCGCGACTCCGAGGAGTCCTACGGCCAGCTCCTGGACGCCATGCGCTGGCTCGGTTTCGACTGGGACGAGGGCCCCGAGGTCGGCGGCCCGCACGCGCCGTACCGCCAGTCGCAGCGGATGGACATCTACCAGGACGTCGCGCGCAAGCTCCTCGACGGCGGCCACGCCTACCACTGCTACTGCTCCCAGGACGAGCTGGACACCCGCCGCGAGGCCGCCCGCGCCGCCGGCAAGCCCTCCGGGTACGACGGCCACTGCCGCGAGCTGAGCGAGGCGCAGGTCGAGGACTTCAAGGCGCAGGGCCGCCAGCCCATCGTCCGCTTCCGGATGCCGGACGAGGCGATCACCTTCGAGGACCTGGTGCGCGGCGAGATCACCTACCTGCCGGAGAACGTCCCGGACTACGGCATCGTGCGCGCCAACGGCGCCCCGCTGTACACCCTGGTGAACCCGGTCGACGACGCGCTGATGGACATCACCCACGTCCTGCGCGGTGAGGACCTGCTCTCCTCCACCCCGCGCCAGATCGCCCTCTACAAGGCGCTGATGGAACTGGGCATCGCCCAGCGGATGCCGGCCTTCGGCCACCTGCCGTACGTGATGGGCGAGGGCAACAAGAAGCTCTCCAAGCGCGACCCCCAGTCCTCGCTCAACCTCTACCGCGAGCGCGGCTTCCTGCCCGAGGGCCTGCTCAACTACCTGTCCCTGCTGGGCTGGTCGCTCTCGGCGGACCAGGACATCTTCTCGATCGCGGAGATGGTCGCCGCCTTCGAGATCTCGGACGTCAACCCCAACCCGGCACGCTTCGACCTGAAGAAGTGCGAGGCGATCAACGCCGACCACATCCGGATGCTCGACGCGAAGGACTTCGCCGTGCGCTGCGCCCCGTGGCTGAGGGCCCCGTTCGCCCCCTGGGCGCCGGAGGACTTCGACGAGGCCAAGTGGCAGGCGATCGCCCCGCACGCCCAGACCCGGCTCAAGGTGCTCTCCGAGATCACCGACAACGTCGACTTCCTCTTCCTGCCCGAGCCCGTCTTCGACGAGGCGTCGTGGACCAAGGCCATGAAGGAAGGCTCGGACGCGCTCCTGCGCACCGCCCGGGAGAAGCTGGAGTCCGCCGACTGGACCTCGGCCGAGTCCCTCAAGGAGGCCGTGCTCGCCGCCGGCGAGGCCCACGGCCTCAAGCTCGGCAAGGCCCAGGCCCCGGTCCGCGTGGCCGTGACCGGCCGCACCGTCGGCCTCCCCCTGTTCGAGTCCCTCGAGGTCCTCGGCAAGGAGAAGACGCTGTCCCGCGTCGACGCGGCGCTGGAGCGGCTCGCGGCGTAACGAACGCCACACCGCCAGGGGCGGCATCCGGCCACCGGATGCCGCCCCTGGGCGTTCCGCCACGGTGCCACGGGAGCGGGCGCCCGTTACCGTCGGGCCATGAGCATCCGAGCCGTGGTCTGGGACGTGGACGACACCCTTTTCGACTACACCACCGCCGACCGTGAGGGTATGCGGGCACATCTCCTGGCGGAGGGGCTGCTCGCGCGGTTCGAGACGCCGGAGCAGGCGCTCGCGGCGTGGCGGTCGGCGACCGAGGCGCACTGGGCGCGGCACGCCGCGGGGGAGGCCACGTTCGAGGGGCAGCGCCTGGACCGGGTGCGGGCGTTCCTGGGCGCGGAACTGAGCGACGCCGAAGCTGAGGAATGGTTTCTGCGCTACGTCGGGCACTACCAGGCGGCCTGGCAGGTCTTCCCGGACGTGGTGCCCGCCCTGGACGCGCTCCCGGAGTACCGGCACGCGGTGCTGTCCAACTCCAGCCTGACCGTCCAGGAGCACAAGCTGCGCGCCCTGGGCCTGCGGGACCGGTTCGAGTCCGTGCTGTGCGCCGTGGAGCTGGGGGTGTCCAAGCCGGCCGCCGGGGCCTTCCTGGCCGCCTGCGAGGGCCTGGGTCTGCCTCCGCACGAGGTGGCGTACGTCGGGGACCACCCGGAGATCGACGGGCGGGGCGCGGCGGAGGCCGGGATGATGTCCGTGTGGATCGACCGGGGCGGCCCGCACGCCCGGACCGCCCGGCCGGCCCTGGCGCACCGGATCACCACCCTCGCCGAACTCCCGGCGCTGGTCCGCGCGGATACCCGTTTTGGAGCCCCGTCCACCTTCGGGTAATGTTCTTCCTGCGCCGAGGGGAACGGGCCGAAAGGCCGGGCCCCAGGCGCATCTGCTAGAACAAGATCCCCGCTCGGGGCTTGCGTTCCAGTGGCCTATGGTGTAATTGGCAGCACGACTGATTCTGGTTCAGTTAGTCTTGGTTCGAGTCCAGGTAGGCCAGCTCGCAGAGCTCATCTGCACCCGCGGACCTTGTCCGCGAGCCCCCGTTGTGTAGCGGCCTAGCACGCTGCCCTCTCAAGGCAGTAGCGCCGGTTCGAATCCGGTCGGGGGTACTGGTTCCGATCACTCGGAATCGCTAGGGCCCCCGTTGTGTAGCGGCCTAGCACGCCGCCCTCTCAAGGCGGTAGCGCCGGTTCGAATCCGGTCGGGGGTACTGACTGGTCTAAACCATCATTGGTCTATGGTGTAATTGGCAGCACGACTGATTCTGGTTCAGTTAGTCTTGGTTCGAGTCCAGGTAGACCAGCTCGGACCTGCGGAAACGCAGTGTCCAGGCCCCCGTTGTGTAGCGGCCTAGCACGCCGCCCTCTCAAGGCGGTAGCGCCGGTTCGAATCCGGTCGGGGGTACATAAGGAAGGCTCCTCGCGCAAGCGGGGGGCCTTCTCTGTTTTCCGGGTCCGCGCCCAACGGTCGTGCGCCGGGGCCCGGTTGGGTCAGGCGGACAGGCCGGGTGGGAGCGGGCCGCGGCGTTGGGGCCCGCTCCCACCCGGGAGGAAGCGTGGAAACGGTCGGGGAAGCGCTCAGCCGGAGCGCCGCAGCGCCTCGGACAGCCGGGTCGCCGCGTCGATCACCGCCTGGGCGTGCATCCGGCCGGGGTGCCGGGTCAGCCGCTCGATCGGTCCGGAGACCGAGACGGCCGCCACCACGCGGTTGGACGGCCCGCGCACCGGCGCCGAGACCGAGGCCACGCCCGGCTCCCGCTCGCCGATCGACTGCGCCCAGCCCCGGCGGCGCACCCCGGACAGCGCCGTCGCCGTGAAGCGCGCCCCCTGCAGGCCCCGGTGCAGCCGCTCGGGCTCCTCCCAGGCCATGAGGATCTGCGCCGAGGAACCCGCCTTCATCGTGAGCGTCGAGCCCACCGGCACCGTGTCCCGCAGCCCGGACAGCCGCTCGGCGGCCGCCACGCAGATCCGCATGTCGCCCTGGCGCCGGTAGAGCTGCGCGCTCTCGCCCGTCACGTCCCGCAGATGCGTGAGCACCGGGCCGGCCGTCGCCAGCAGCCGGTCCTCGCCGGCCGCCGCGGCCAGCTCCGACAGACGGGGGCCCAGGATGAAACGGCCCTGCATGTCCCGCGCCACCAGCCGGTGGTGCTCCAGAGCCACGGCCAGCCGGTGGGCCGTGGGTCGTGCCAGTCCGGTGGCCCCGACCAGACCCGCGAGGGTGGCCGGACCGGACTCCAGAGCGCTCAGGACAAGGGCCGCCTTGTCCAGAACGCCGACGCCGCTACTGTTGTCCATGCAACGATACTCCCGTCTCACTCTGTGAAACGCAAGTTCAATTTTCTCCGGAACGCGCCACTCTTGAAGCACACGGCGGCCCGCGTACGGCGGGCGCGGTGCGAGACGCCCGCACGCACCGGGATCACTGCACGGGCGTCGCTTCCTCAGGTTCTCTAGATGCGTCGGCGGAACCGTGGCCGGCCGGAGGGAAAGCGATGGGTAGGACACTCGCGGAGAAGGTCTGGGACGACCATGTCGTCCGGCGCGCCGAGGGCGAGCCCGACCTCCTCTACATCGATCTGCACCTGCTGCACGAGGTGACCAGCCCGCAGGCGTTCGACGGGCTCCGCAAGAGCGGTCGCGCGGTCCGTCGTCTCGATCTGACCATCGCCACCGAGGACCACAACACCCCGACCCTCGACATCGACAAGCCGATCGCCGACCCGGTCTCCCGCGCCCAGCTGGAGACCCTGCGCAGGAACTGCGCCGAGTTCGGGGTCCGGCTGCACCCGCTGGGCGACGTCGAGCAGGGCGTGGTCCACGTGGTGGGCCCCCAGCTCGGACTGACCCAGCCCGGCACCACCGTGGTCTGCGGCGACTCCCACACCTCCACGCACGGTGCGTTCGGGGCGCTGGCGTTCGGTATCGGCACCTCGCAGGTCGAGCACGTCCTGGCGACGCAGACGCTGCCGATGGCCCGCCCGAAGACCATGGCGATCACCGTGGAGGGCGATCTGCCCGAGGGTGTCACCGCCAAGGACCTGATCCTGGCGATCATCGCCCGTATCGGCACCGGCGGCGGCCAGGGCTACGTCCTGGAGTACCGCGGCTCCGCCATCGAGAAGCTGTCGATGGAGGCGCGGATGACCATCTGCAACATGTCCATCGAGGCCGGGGCCCGCGCGGGCATGATCGCCCCCGACGAGACCACCTTCGCCTATCTCCAGGGCCGCCCGCACGCCCCCGAGGGCGCCGACTGGGAGGCGGCCGTCGAGTACTGGAAGACGCTGCGCACCGACGACGACGCGGCCTTCGACGCCGAGGTCGTCATCGACGTCGGCGAACTCTCCCCGTTCGTCACCTGGGGCACCAACCCCGGCCAGGGAGCGCCGCTTTCGGGACACGTCCCCGACCCGGCCTCGTACGAAGACGCATCGGAGCGGTACGCCGCCGAAAAGGCCCTGGAGTACATGGGGTTGAGCGCGGGGCAGCCGCTGCGCGACATCGCCGTGGACACCGTCTTCGTAGGCTCCTGCACCAACGGCCGCATCGAGGACCTGCGCTCCGTCGCCGAGATCCTCCGGGACCGCAAAATCGCCGACGGCGTACGGATGCTGGTCGTCCCCGGCTCCGCGCGGGTCGGCCTGCAGGCCGCCTCCGAGGGCCTGGACGTGGTCTTCAAGGAGGCCGGCGCCGAATGGCGGTACGCGGGCTGCTCGATGTGCCTGGGCATGAACCCCGACCAGCTCGCGCCGGGGGAGCGCTCCGCGTCCACCTCCAACCGCAACTTCGAGGGCAGGCAGGGCAAGGGCGGCCGCACCCACCTGGTCTCGCCGCAGGTCGCCGCCGCCACCGCCGTCCTCGGCCACCTCGGCTCGCCCGCCGACCTGTCCGACACCCCCGTGCCCGCTGGAGTGCGATAACGATGGAAGCCTTCACCACCCACACCGGCCGGGCCGTGCCGCTGCGCCGCAGCAACGTGGACACCGACCAGATCATCCCCGCCCACTGGCTCAAGAAGGTCACCCGCGACGGCTTCGAGGACGGCCTCTTCGAGGCGTGGCGCAAGGACGGGACCTTCGTCCTCAACCAGCCCGAGCGCCAGGGCGCCACGGTCCTGGTGGCCGGCCCCGACTTCGGCACCGGCTCCTCCCGCGAGCACGCCGTGTGGGCGCTGCAGAACTACGGCTTCAAGGCCGTGATCTCCGCGCGCTTCGCCGACATCTTCCGGGGCAACTCGCTGAAGAACGGCCTGCTCACGGTGGTGCTGGAGCAGAAGATCGTCGACGCGCTGTGGGAGCTGACCGAGCGCGACCCCAAGGCTCCGATCACGGTCGACCTCGAGGCCCGCGAGGTGCGCGCCGAGGGCGTCACCGCCTCCTTCGAGCTGGACGAGAACTCCCGGTGGCGGCTGCTGAACGGCCTGGACGACATCTCCCTCACCCTGCGCGACGAGGACGACATCTCCGCCTTCGAGAAGGCCCGCCCGGCTCACAAGCCCCGCACCCTGACGAGCTGAGCAACCGCTCGCACGCATAAGGTTTCGGCCACCTCGAAGGCCGCCGCGTACCCCTGATCGCCACGATTGGGGGTACGCGCATGTCCGGGTCCGGACGCTTCCGGCCGTGCCCGGCGTCCTCCTCAACTTCCCCTCATAGCAGCGAAGTTGCAGGTGCGGACGTTCTCCCGCGACGCTCCCTCGCCGGGTCCCGAGACGGCGCGCGGAGGCGGCAGTTGCCCCCTGCGCAGGCGACAACTCGCCCCAGATGGCACAATCTGTGCATGGAACACGACGGCCAACTCCAGCTCTATGCGGCAGTCGCGGACCAGCTCAAACAAGCGCACGCAACCGTGCGCGCACTGCAAGTCCCGGAGGGCGTACGGATGGCGCTGACCCGGAAGCTGCTGGTCATTACGGCCGCGGCCAAACACGATCTCGCCGGCGCGGCGACGCGTCTCGAACGATTCACCGCGGACCTCGAAGCGGGCCGGATGCCCGAAGAGGACCACTGAATCCGTCCGTGACCGCCGAACCCGATGCGGCACAAGGGTGATAAGCCCGTTTCGTGTTTGATTTGCGGTATATATCTGCCTAACGTGCGAAAATGCTTGAACACTTTCGTTCTGGCGATGTCTCCGAAGGGGAAGACGTGAACAAGGCGCAGCTCGTAGAAGCGATTGCCGACAAGATGGGCGGCCGCCAGCAGGCCGCCGATGCTGTCGACGCCGTCCTGGACGCCATCGTCCGCGCCGTCGTCGCGGGAGACCGGGTCTCGGTCACCGGCTTCGGGTCCTTCGAGAAGGTGGACCGCCCCGCCCGCTACGCCCGTAACCCCCAGACGGGCGAGCGTGTGCGGGTCAAGAAGACCTCGGTCCCGCGCTTCCGCGCCGGTCAGGGCTTCAAGGACCTGGTGAGCGGCTCGAAGAAGCTTCCCCGTGGTGGCGAGGTCTCCGTGAAGAAGGCGCCCAAGGGCAGCCTGACCGGCGGCGCCTCCGCCACCGTGAAGAAGGCAGCGGCCAAGAAGGCCACCAAGGCCGCCGCGAAGAAGACCACCGCCAAGAAGGCGACGCCGGCGAAGAAGACCACGGCCACCGCCAAGAAGGCCGCGGCGAAGAAGGCTCCCGCCAAGAAGGCCACCGGCACCACCGCGGCCGCGAAGAAGACGGCCGCGAAGAAGTCTCCCGCGAAGAAGGTCACCGCCAAGAAGGCGCCCGCCAAGAAGTCGACGGCGCGCAAGACCACCGCCAAGAAGAGCACCGCCCGCTAGAGGCACGGCCTTCCACGGCACCCGGCCCCTCAGGGGCTCACACGCGCCGGGCCGGACTCCCCCGGGGAGTCCGGCCCGCGGTGCGTTCGTATGGCCGCACAGGGCCCGTTCAGAAGGTCTGGAGGGTGACCAGCGTGATCCGCAGCCCCTCGCCGCGCCCCTCGGTCTCGATCCGCACCCGCTGACCGGGACGCAGCAACCGCAGCCCGCCGGCGTCGAAAGCGGCCGCGTCGAAGGGCACCGGGGTGCCGTCGTCGAGCAGCACCTGCCCGCTGCGGTTCCCGGGGTCGTAGGTGTAAGCGGTGGCCTGCATGTCGGCAGCCTACTGCCCGGCGAGCGGCACCGGTATGGTCCACGAGGCGCTCGCCGCCGCCGTGTACGGGCCCACGCCCAGCGCCAGCGCCACCCGCAGATCGTCGCCCGTGTCCACGTCCTGCCGTACCGATTCCACACTCCCCGGCGCCAGTTCCGCCGCGCCCGAGGCGCGGTGCCGGGCGCGCGAGGCGCCGCCGAAGGCCGGGGCCAGCTCCCGCCCGGGCGCCGCCGCCAGCAGCGTCGTGCCCCGGGCGGCCGCGTCCGCCAGGAAGGCGCGCGGGAATTCGGAGGCCGCCGTGAGGACCCGCGCCAGTTCCGCCGGGCGCAGCGCGGGCAGGTCGGCGTTGAGCGCGGCGACGGCCGCCTCCGGGCGGACCCTGCGTACTGCCGAGGCGCCGTGCGCCAGCGCGGCGTTCAGCCCGCCGGCCGGCTCGTCCGGCACGATCCTCGCGCCCAGCGCGGCCAGTGCCCGCCCGGCCACCGGGTCGTCCGTGACGACCGCCACATCCGCCACCCCGGGACACTCCAGCACGGCGGCCACCGTGTCCCGCGCGAACGCCAGCACCAGCCCCGGCCGCGCCCCCTCGGCGACGGCGTCCGCGAGCCTGCTTTTCGCCCGCGCCAAGGGCTTCAGGGGGATGACCAAGCTCCACTGCACCGGCGTACCGTCCCTCTCTCCTCGCGCCCATTGTCCCCCGCTCCCACCAGGCGGTCCGAGCCGCCCCGGGGTGTGGGGGAATGCTGTGAAGGCCAGTCCGGGGGCGGTCGCCGCGGACATGCGGGCGTACGGTGTTCTCGACAGACCGGCGGCCCGGAGTCACACTTGTGCGGCCCCCGGCCTAGGTGAAGGCCCTCAGAGGCCATGGAGGAAGGTGTCCGCGTGTCCCGCCGCAGAATCGGCTTCTGGTACCGCTTCGCCGCGGTGATCTGCAAACCGCCGCTGGCGGTTCTGATCAAGCGGGACTGGCGTGGAATGGAGCACATTCCGGCCGACGGCGGATTTATCACCGCGGTGAACCACAATTCCCACGTGGATCCCTTCGCGTACGCGCACTATCAGTACAACACCGGACGGGTTCCGCGATTCCTGGCGAAGAGCGGCCTTTTCAAGAAGGGATTCGTCGGTGCCGTGATGCGCGGCACCGGGCAGATCCCCGTCTACCGCGAGAGCACCGACGCGCTGAGCGCGTTCCGCGCCGCGATCGAGGCGGTGGAGAAGGGCGAGTGCGTCGCCTTCTACCCCGAGGGCACCCTGACCCGCGACCCCGACGGCTGGCCCATGACGGCCAAGACCGGAGCCGCCCGAGTGGCCCTGCAGACCAAGTGCCCGGTCGTGCCGGTCGCCCAGTGGGGCGTCAACGAACTGCTGCCGCCCTACACGAAGAAGCCGCACCTCTTCCCGCGCAAGACCCACCACGTGCTGGCCGGCCCGCCGGTGGACCTCTCCCCGTACTACGACCGGGAGATGACCGCCGACGTCCTCAGGGAGGCCACCGAGGTGATCATGGCGGCCGTCACCCGCCAGCTCGAGGAGATCCGCGGCGAGAAGGCACCGGCCGTGCCCTACGACCCGCGCCGCGAGCGGATCGAGCAGCGCCGCCGCACCCGCGCCCAGTCCGCCCCGGCCGTCCACGACCAGGTCCAGGACGCGATCCCCGCGCCCGCCGCCGAGGCCACGCCCACCGCCACCGAAGGGGGAAGCGGCAAGTGAGCACACCTGTCAGGGCCGCCGTCATGGGCACCGGCTCCTGGGGCACCGCGTTCGCCGTGGTCCTCGCCGACGCGGGCTGCGAGGTCACCCTCTGGGCCCGCCGAGCCGAAGTGGCCGACGCGGTCAACTCCACGCACGCCAACCCCGGCTACCTGCCCGGTGTCGAACTTCCGCCGGGGGTCCGCGCCACCTCCGACGCCGCCGAGGCGCTCGGAGACGCCGACTTCGTCGTCCTGGCGGTTCCCTCGCAGACGCTGCGCGCCAACCTCGCCGACTGGGCCCCCCTGCTCGCGCCGAACTCCGTGCTCGTCTCCCTGATGAAGGGCGTCGAACTCGGCTCGGCCATGCGGATGAGCGAGGTGATCGAGGACGTCGCCAAGGTCGGACCCGAGCGGATCGCCGTGGTCACCGGCCCCAACCTGGCCCGTGAGATCGCCGCCCGGATGCCCGCCGCCGCCGTGGTCGCCTGCACCGACGAGGCGGTCGCCCGGCGGCTCCAGGCGGCCTGCCACACCCCGTACTTCCGGCCGTACACCAACACCGACGTCATCGGCTGCGAACTCGGCGGCGCGGTCAAGAACGTCATCGGTCTCGCCGTCGGCATCGCGGACGGCATGGGACTCGGCGACAACGCCAAGGGCTCGCTCATCACACGCGGCCTCGCGGAGACCACCCGGCTCGGCGTGGCGCTCGGCGCCGACCCGCTGACCTTCTCCGGACTCGCCGGACTCGGGGACCTGGTGGCGACCTGCTCCTCCCCGCTGTCCCGCAACCACACCTTCGGCACCAACCTCGGCAAGGGCATGACGCTCGAGGAGACCATCGCGGTCACCAAGCAGACCGCCGAGGGCGTCAAGTCCAGCGAGTCCGTGCTGGATCTGGCCCGCAGGCACGGCGTCGACATGCCGATCACCGAGACGGTCGTCGGCATCGTGCACGACGCCAAGCCGCCCATGGTCGCCCTCAAGGAGCTGATGTCGCGCAGCGCGAAGCCCGAACGACGCTGAGCGAAAGCGCCGGGTCGACGCTGTCAGGGGGCCCTACCAACGGGTACTCTCAACGCGATATGAGCACCGAGAACCTCCCCCAGAGCCCTGCAGCGCAGCCCCGCAAGCCGCGGGTGGCCGTCGTGTTCGGCGGCCGCTCCTCCGAACACGGGATCTCCACCGTCACCGCGGGTGCCGTCCTGGGCGCCATCGACCGGACCAAGTACGACGTCCTGCCGATCGGCATCACCCGCGACGGCCGCTGGGTGCTGACGGCCGACGAGCCGCAGCGGATGGCCATCACGGACCGCCGCACCCCGGAGGTCCTGGACGTGGCGGAGGCCACCGAGGGTGGAGTGGTGCTCCCTGTCGACCCGGCCAACCGCGAGGTCGTCTACAGCGAGCCCGGCGCGGTGCCCAAGGCGCTCGGCGAGGTCGACGTGGTCTTCCCGGTGCTGCACGGCCCCTTCGGCGAGGACGGCACCCTCCAGGGTCTGCTGGAACTGTCCGGTGTGCCCTACGTCGGCTCGGGCGTGCTCGCCTCGGCCGTCGGCCAGGACAAGGACTACATGAAGCGGGTGTTCACCTCCTTCGGGCTCAAGGTCGGCCCGTACATGGTGATCCGGCCCCGCGAGTGGCAGCGGGACGAGTCCGCCGCCCGCAGGCGGATCGTGGACTTCGCCGGTGAGCACGGCTGGCCGCTGTTCGTGAAGCCCGCCCGCGCCGGCTCCTCCATCGGCATCACCAAGGTCGACGACCTCTCCGGTCTGGACGAGGCCGTCGCCGAGGCCCAGCGCCACGACCCGAAGATCATCGTGGAGGCCGCCCTGACCGGCCGCGAGGTCGAGTGCGGCGTCCTGGAGTTCGAGGACGGCCCGCGCGCCTCGGTCCCCGCCGAGATCCCGCCGCCGAGCGCGCACGCGTACTACGACTTCGACGCCAAGTACATCGACTCCACGCCCGGTGTCGTGCCGGCCCCGCTCACCGACGAGCAGACCGCCGAACTCCAGCGGCTGGCGGTCGAGGCGTTCGAGGCGGCGTCGTGCGAGGGCCTGGTCCGCGCGGACTTCTTCCTCACCGAGGACGGCGAGTTCGTCATCAACGAGATCAACACCCTGCCCGGCTTCACCCCGATCTCGATGTACCCCAAGATGTGGGAGGCGTCCGGCATCGGCTACGCGGAGCTGGTGGACCGGCTGATCCAGGCGGCGCTGCGCCGCCCGACCGGACTGCGTTAGGGCCTCCCGGTCGGATCATGCCGGGCTCGCGGGGTCCCCGATCCGGCCTGATCCGACCTGAGGACCCCAGAGCGCGCACCGCGTCACCGCATGGAGGCGATCCCCTCGGGGATCGCCTTCTTCACGGCCGGGGCCAGGTCGACCAGGGCGGCCGTCGAGTCGTCCGGGCCGGACAGTTCCCGCGGCAGCGTGATCTCCACGTAGGCGCGGCGGTTGGCGGTGGTGAAGCGCGAGGAACCGTCGTCCTGCTTCTCCATCAGCCAGTCCACGCCGTCCACCCCGCCGGCCAGCGCGGCGGGGTCGTGGCCCTGGGCCACCTTGGGGTCGGTCATCCTCGGCGGCCGGACCACCCCGCAGCGCAGTATGATCGCCGGGCCCGACCAGCCCGCCGTGTAGGCGGAAGCGGGCCGCGGGTCGTCGCGGTGCCGGCCGTCCACCTTGTCGGGCAGCGCCTCGTCCAGACGCCGGCACAGGGGGGCGGTCCGTGCGTCGGGACGGGGAGCCGCGACCGTGGTGCCGTCGTCCGCCGTGGAGCAGCCCGCGACCGCGATCAGCAGCGCGGGCGCGAGCAGGCCGAGGGGCCGGTGACGGAAGAAGTTCACCGGCCAAGCGTAGACGGGGGCTACAGATGCACGACCGGGCAGGTCAGGGTGCGTGTGATGCCGTCCACCTGCTGGACCTTGGCGACCACCATGCGGCCCAGCTCGTCGACTGTGTCGGACTGGGCGCGGACGATGACGTCATAGGGTCCCGTCACGTCCTCGGCCTGGATCACTCCAGCGATCCTGCCGATCGTCTCGGCGACGGTCGACGCCTTGCCGACCTCGGTCTGGATCAGGATGTACGCCTGTACCACGGAACCTCCAGGGTGACCACGAGGATCATGTGGGGAAGAGGAACGCCACGGTATCGCGTCGCCGCTCTCCGGGGGGAGACCCCGGGAAAAGGGGCACGCGTGCCGTGGTGCGGGCACGACGGAAGTCGACGGTCACCTCGACCGTATCGGGGACACTGATGACGCGCGACCGGGCACGGGACAGGTACAGAAGGGGCTTGAGGCCATGAAGGGCACAGTGGGTGAGCTTGGTGAGTTCGGGCTCATCCGGGAGCTGACCTCCCGTCTCACCACCACCCCGGCGGTCCGGGTCGGCCCCGGTGACGACGCCGCCGTGGTCGCCGCCCCGGACCGCCGGGTGGTGGCGAGCACCGACATCCTGCTGGAGGGCCGGCACTTCCGCCGCGACTGGTCCACGGCGTACGACGTGGGCCGCAAGGCCGCCGCCCAGAACCTCGCCGACATCGCCGCGATGGGCGCCGTGCCCACCGCGCTGCTGCTCGGCCTGGTCGTCCCCGCCGAACTCCCGGTGACCTGGCCCACCGAGCTGATGGACGGCCTGCGCGACGAGTGCCAGGTCGCGGGCGCCTCCGTGGTCGGCGGCGACGTCGTACGCGGCGACACGATCATGGTGTCCATCACCGCGCTCGGCGACCTGCGCAACCAGGAACCGGTGACCCGCTCCGGCGCGCAGCCCGGCGACCTGGTGGCCGTCACGGGCTGGCTGGGCTGGTCCGCCGCCGGGTACGCGGTGCTCTCGCGGGGCTTCCGCTCGCCGCGCGCCTTCGTGGAGGCCCACCGCCGTCCCGAGCCGCCGTACCACGCGGGCCCGGCCGCCGCCGCGCTCGGCGCGACCGCGATGTGCGACGTGAGCGACGGACTGATCGCCGACCTCGGGCACATCGCGGAAGCCAGCAAGGTCCGGATAGACATCCGCTCCGGCGCGATCGACATCCCCACCCAGATGAACGACATCGGCCAGGCGGTCGGGGTCGACCCGCTGCAGTGGGTGCTCACCGGGGGGGAGGACCACGCGATCGTGGCCACCTTCCCGCCCGACACCAAGCTCCCGGCCCGCTGGAAGGTGATCGGCGAGGTGCTCAACCCCTCGGCGCTGCCCCAGGTCACCGTGGACGGGGCTCCGTGGACCGCCACGGGCGGCTGGGACCACTTCGGGGACCCGGAGTGAGGCCCGCCGGGCAGGCGCCGCCACGCGTCCTCACCGTGGCCGGCTCGGACTCCGGCGGCGGGGCGGGCATCCAGGCCGACCTGAAGACGATGCTGGCGCTCGGCGTGCACGGGATGAGCGTGGTCACCGCCGTGACCGCGCAGAACTCCCTCGGTGTACGGGGCGTCTGGGAACTGCCGGTGGAGGCGGTGCGGGCGCAGTACCGCAGTGTGGTGGACGACATCGGCGTACAGGCCGTGAAGACCGGGATGCTGTCCTCGGCGGAACTGGTCGAGGCGGTCGCGGAACTGGTCTCCGGCACGGACGCGCCCGTGGTGGTGGACCCGGTGGGCGTCTCCAAGCACGGCGACCCCCTGCTCGCCGCCTCCGCCCTGGATTCGGTGCGCACCCGGCTGCTCCCGGTGGCGACCGTGGCCACCCCGAACCTGGACGAGGTCGCTCAGCTCACAGGGGTCGTGGTCGTCTCGGAGGCCGACCTGCGTCCGGCGGCGGAAGCCGTACTGGCCCACGGGCCCCGGTGGGTGCTGATCAAGGGCGGGCATCTCACCGGCGAGGCCGTGGACCTGCTCACCGACGGGGACCAGGAGTTCCGGCTGCGCGCCCCGCGCCACGACAACCGGCACACCCACGGCACCGGCTGCACCCTCGCCTCCGCCGTCGCCTCGGAGCTGGCGAAGGGACGGTCCGTCCCGGAGGCCGTCACGGCGGCCAAGGAGTACGTCACCGGGGCCATCGCCCACGGGTTCGCCCTGGGCGCCGGGATCGGGCCCGTGGACCACGGCTGGCGTCTGTAGACAACGCGAAGAGCCGACCCACCCGAGGGTGGACCGGCTCTTCGCAGCAACCGACAGTGGCCGCGCGCTTAGCTGTGCGTCAGCGCGAGACCTTGCCGGCCTTGATGCACGAGGTGCAAGCGTTCACGCGCTTCGGCGTCCCGCCGACCACGGTACGGACGCGCTGGATGTTCGGGTTCCAGCGACGGGACGTACGGCGGTGCGAGTGCGAGATGTTGTTGCCGAAGCCCGGCCCCTTGCCGCAGACGTCGCAGTTGGCAGCCACGGGTCACTCCAAAGACTTCAGATGCACTTACGGTTGATCCCGGCATGCCGGGATCGAGATCAGGAGATCCGAGATCTTGAGTGGCGCTGCCAGGGGGAATGGCCCGACCGGGATCGGGCAACCGGAGCAGCATACAACGACTGCTTCCGTACAACGAAACTACCATGGCGGCCCGGCACCCCGTGCCCGGCCCTCCCATGATGGACGCCGCCCCACGGTCTACGCTGCGTCCCACGTCCAGCCACAGGGAGGCGCAGGTGGCGCAGGTGCCGCAGACATTCCTCGATGCTCTCGCGGTGCGCACCTGGTGCGGTCTCGCGCTGCGCTCGCTGGGGCGGGCGCGTGAGGAGATCGACGCGATCAACGTCTACCCCGTCGCCGACGGGGACACCGGCACCAACCTGTTCCTGACCCTGGAATCCGCGACGGCGGCCGTCGAAGCGGTGTTCGCCGGGCACCAGGAGAGCGGTCCCTCGCTCGCGGACGCCCTGCGCGCGATGGCCCACGGCGCGCTGATCGGCGCCCGCGGCAACTCCGGCACGATCCTCGCCCAGCTCCTGCGCGGCATGGCCCAGGTGCTCGCCGCGGGTGACGTCCCTCACGCCGACGGCACCGCGCTGCGGTCGGCGCTGCGCCGGGCCGCCGACGCCGCCCGCGAGGCCGTGGCCCACCCGGTCGAGGGCACCGTGCTGACCGTCGCCTCGGCCGCCGCCGACGCCGCCGACACGGCCGAGGGCGACTGCGGGAGGATCGTCCTGGCCGCCTACGAGGGAGCGCGCTCCGCCCTGGCCGCCACCCCCCGGCAACTGGCCGTGCTCGGCCGCGCCGGGGTCGTGGACGCGGGCGGACGCGGTCTGGTGAGCGTGCTGGCCTCCCTGGTGGAGGCCGTCACGGGGCAGGCGCTGCCCGAGGAGGCGTACGCAGGGCCGGCCGGGGCCGAGGTCTGCCCCGAGGCCCCGGAGCAGGCGGGGGAGGGCGGGCCCGCCTACGAGGTCGTCTACCTGCTGGAGGCCGACGACACGGCCGTGGCCCGGCTGCGGGAACGGCTCGACGCCCTCGGTGACTCCCTGGTCGTGGTGGGCGGCGACGGGCTGTGGAACGTCCATGTGCACGTCGACGACGCCGGTGCCGCCGTGGAGGCGGGAGTCGAGGCCGGCAGGCCGTACCGGATCGGGATCACCCACTTCGCTGCGGGGGACGTCCACACGGGCGGGGAGCGGCCGCCGCGCGAACCGGCGCAGCGGGCCGTCGTCGCCGTGGTCCCGGGCGAGGGGCTGGCCGGACTGTACGCGGAGGCGGGCGCGACCACCGTCCTCGCCCCGCCCGGCGAACCGCCCGCCAGCGGGGAGCTGGCCCAGGCGCTCCGGCGCGCGCACGCCCGCGAGGTCGTCCTGCTGCCCAACGACGCCGAACTGCGCCACACGGCCGCCGCGGCCGCCGAGCAGGTGCGCGCCGAGGGCGTCCGGGTCGCCCTGATCCCGACCCGCTCGGCGGTCCAGGGCATCGCCGCGCTCGCCGTGCACGAGCCGGAGCGCCGGTTCGACGAGGACGTGGTGCAGATGACCTCGGCCGCGGGTGCCACCCGGTACGCCGAGGTGCTCGTCGCCGAGCGCCAGTCGTGGACCACGGCCGGGATCTGCCAGGCCGGGGACGTGCTCGGGCTGATCGACGGTGACGTGGCCGTCATAGGCCCCGATCTCACCGGCACCGCCGAGACCGTGCTCGACCGCATGCTCCAGGCGGGCGGCGAGCTGGTCACCCTGGTCGTCGGCGACGACGCCCCCGAGTCCGTCGCCGACCGCCTCGAAGCCCGTGTACGCGAGTCCTACCTCGCGGTCGACACCGTGGTCTACCGGGGCGGCCGGCAGGGCGCGCCGCTGCTCATCGGCGTGGAGTGAGCGGCCCGGGTCACTCCTCCGCCAGCAGACGGGACGCCGTCCCGCGCCGGAGGCGAACCGTTTCGTCCGTGGGGTCGGCGCTCTCGTAGGCCGCGAGCACCAAGCGCGCGCGTGCCCTCGCCCCGGCTGCCCGGCCCAGCTCTGCCTCCAGCGCGGCGGCGGCCAGTTCGGCGCCGGTGCGGCCGTGCAGACCGTCCGTGCCGAGCGCGGCGAACAGCGCGGCCGACCGCTCCAGCTCCGCCAGCGCCTCCTCGCGCTCCTGCGCCACCGAGGCCAGCAGTTCCCCGAACTGGCCGTGAGTGTGCGCCAGTTCGGTGGTCAGCCGGGCCTCCTCCAGCGGATCGCCCGCCGCCGCGAGTGCTGCCCCGCACACCGACACCGCCAGCCCCATCAGCGCCCGCGCTCCCGGCAACCCCGCGTCCAGCCGGGGCGCCAGCCAGGCGCGGGCCCGCAGCGCGCGCACGGTGAAGTACGGGTTGCCCAGCGCCTCCCACAGCTCGCCCGCCCGTACGTACGCCCGGTCCGCCTCCGCGGGCAGGTCCGCCTCGGCCAGGGACTCGCCGGCCAGGTGGGCCAGCGTGGCGTGGTCCTGCTGCTCCGGCCAGTGCTCGGCGATGCCGGCCGCCAGCAGCCGGTGCCCGGCGGCCGCCCGGTGCTCGCCCAGCTCGCTCAGGCAGTCCCCGAGCCACCAGCGGGTCTGCACCAGTGCCTCGTCCCCGTGCACCTCGGCCGACAGCTCGGCGAGCGCCGACTCCAGCACCTCGGCCGCCTCCGTCCAGTGGCCCTGGCGCAGCAGCAGTCCGCCCAGCAGATGCCGCCCCCACGCGCCGAAGGTCGCGCTCTCACCCGCCTCGTCCGCCCAGTGGGCGGCCTGGAGCGCATGCCCGGCCGCCTCCTCGACGCCGCCCCGCGCCCCGATCAGCTCGGCGAGCTGAAGGTGGAGCTGGGCCCGCCCCGTCGGCTCCAGACACGCCCCGCCGTGCTCCAGCGCCGCCCGCAGCGCCCGCTCGGCCTCGGCCGGATCCCCCAGGTGCTGCGACAACGCCCCCACCCGTGCCTCGTACTCCACGGCGAACCAGGGCAGCCCGGCGCCGGTGTACTCGGCCACGGCCCGCCGGAAGAGGTCGGCCGCGCGGGGCAGGTCCCCGCCCAGCTCGGCCAGTTCCGCCAGCATGGCCCGCGCCTCGGCTCCGCGCGCCACCAGCCGTACGTCCTCCCCGGTGCGTCCGCCGACGAACGCCAGCACCTCCCGCGCGGCCCGCTCCGCCTCCACCGCGGGGGCGCCCTCGTGGACGCACCGCATCAGCACCCGGGCCCGGGAGATCAGCACCCCCGCCGTCTGGCGGGGGCCGGTCGCCCCCTCCGCGTACAGCGCCAGCACCTCGTCGTACAGCCCGTCGACCGTCCCGCGCGCCGCCTTCGTCCCGCCGGCCAGCGCACGTACGTACGCTCCGCGCGCGCGTGCCGCCAGGGCCTCGCCGGGGTCGCCCGCCTCCGCGTACAGGGCGGCGGCCTCCTCGAAGAGCGGGATGCCGTCGGGGCCCTGGGCCATCGCCTCGTTGTCGGCCAGCTCGGCCCGCGCGCGTGCGCCGAGTCCGGCGCCGCCGGCGGCCCGCGCGAGGGCCGCCCACGCCCGCGGGGCGTCCGGCTGGAGAGTCTCCGAGAGCCGGCGCGCCCGTGCCAGCAGCTCGGGCACCTCCGGTTCCTCGTCCGGCGTCTCCTCGACGACGGGAGACGGCGCCGGAACCGTCCGTACCCCCAGCGGCAGGCGCTCCGCCAGGGGCTGGGCGTCCATCGTGGCGCGGGTCAGGTCACCGATGTACGAGCTCTTGTTGCGCGCGTCGAACCGCGCGGCCAGCTCCAGCGCCTCCGTACGGGCCCGCGTGGCCAGCTCCCGCGCGGTCCACGTCCGGCCGGCCGGACCCGGCACCTCCCGGGCGCCCAGGCCGAGCGCGGTCAGCCGGTCCATCAGCAGCGTCACCACGGCCAGGAACTCCAGCAGGCTGCGCGGATGCCCGGTGTCCGTGAAGTACGCGGGCCGCTCCGCCAGCAGCTCCAGAGCGCGCTCCTCGTTCCCGCTCAGCGCGCAGAACTCCACATGCGCGGCGTAGGCGTCCCGCATGCTCTCCATCGGCCGCACCAGCCTGATGCCCCGCAGATGATGGGCGCGGGCCTCCTCCACCCGGCCCAGCCGCAGCAGCGGCACCAGCGAGCGGGCCAGCACCCCGTGCGGCTCGTGCGCGCAGGCGAACTCGCCCTCCAGCACAGGCGCCCACCGCTCCAGCGCCTCCGCGTCCCGGCCCGACCGCATCTGCCAGCCGCCCTGCCCGCTCAGCTCACAGGCGTGGCAGTCGGCCATGTCGTCCCGGTCGGCGGCCAGCCACGCGCCGTACGCCCGCTCCGCCCGCGCCAGGTCCCCGATGTGCGAGGCGATGCCGAACTCGGCGGCGCGCACGGCCCGTTCGGAGTACCCGGCGACCCGGTAGCGGCGCTCCATCTCGCCGAGCCAGTTCTCCACCGACGCCAGCGGGATGTGCGGCTGGCCCAGCATCCCCGCGGTCATCCACTTGAACGTCCAGTGCAGCGCGTGCGCCTCGCAGGCGTCGAAGTCCTCCGGCCGCTCGTCCCACATCCGCAGCAGCCGCGCGAACGGGACGAAGACCCGGTCCTTCTCCGAGCTGTGGTCGTGGAGCAGCTCGCGCAGGTGGACGCTGGGGCTGGAGCACAGGTGCTGGGAGAGCAGATCCACCAGACCGCGCAGGTCGACCTGGAAGGAACGCGAGGGGGAGGGCCCGGAGGCCGGGGACGGCTGGGAGGTCTGGGAGGTCTGGGAGTCCATCGTCACGGCGCCGGTGGGGGGAGCTTCGCGCGGCGCGGGGTCGGGCGGTCGGATGCCGTGGGGGCGGTGACCGCGGGGGATGACCGGAGGCGCGTCATCCTAAGGGCTGTCCCGCCGGGGATTGCGGGACAGCCCTTAGACGCGAAGGCCCGAGCCGACCAGGTACGTCGGGCATCCCACCGGATCCCGGCGGAGTCACCTGTACGACGATGTCGGTGGTGTGGTGTGCAATGGATCTCGTGCCCGCACTGCGAGAACCCCTGAAGAAGGTGCTCGGTCCCGCCACCGCGAAGGTGATGGCCGAGAACCTCGGCCTGCACACCGTCGGCGACCTCCTGCACCACTACCCCCGCAGATATGAGGAGCGCGGCCAGCTCACCCACCTCGCCGACCTCCCCATGGACGAGCACGTCACCGTGGTCGCACAGGTCGCCGACGCCCGGCTGCACACCTTCGCCTCCTCGCGCGCCCCGCGCGGCAAGGGCCAGCGGCTGGAGGTCACCATCACCGACGGCAGCGGCCGCCTCCAGCTGGTCTTCTTCGGCAACGGCGTGCACAAACCGCACAAGGAACTGCTGCCCGGCACCCGCGCGATGTTCTCCGGCAAGGTCTCCGTCTTCAACCGCCGCCTCCAACTCGCCCATCCCGCGTACGAGTTGCTGGACAAGGGCGCCGAGGACGGCGACGAGGCCGTGGAGAGCTGGGCGGGCTCCCTCATCCCGATCTACCCCGCCACCGCCAAGCTGGAGTCCTGGAAGATCGGCAAGGCGGTGCAGACCGTGCTGCCCAGCGTCCAGGAGGCCGTCGACCCGCTCCCCGAGTCGCTGCGCGAGGGGCGCGGCCTGGCCGAGCTGCCCGAGGCCCTGGTCAAGATCCACCGTCCCGCCACCAAGGCCGACATCGCCGACGCCCGCGCCCGCCTCAAATGGGACGAGGCGTTCGTCCTCCAAGTCGCCCTGGCCCGCCGCCGCTACGCCGACACCCAGCTCCCCGCCGCCCCCCGCCGCCCCCTTCCCGACGGCCTCCTCACCGCCTTCGACGCCCGCCTCCCCTTCACCCTCACCGAGGGCCAGCGACGCGTCTCGGCCGAGATCTTCACCGACCTCGCCACGTCCCACCCGATGCACCGGCTGCTCCAGGGGGAGGTGGGAAGCGGGAAGACCATGGTGGCCCTGCGCGCCATGCTCGCCGTCGTCGACGCGGGCGGTCAGGCGGCCATGCTCGCGCCCACCGAGGTGCTGGCCCAGCAGCACCACCGGTCGGTCACCGAGATGATGGGGGAGCTGGCCGAGGGGGGCATGCTGGGCGGTTCGGAGCACGGGACCAAGGTGGTGCTGCTGACCGGGTCGATGGGGGCGGCCGCGCGCAGGCAGGCGCTGCTGGACATCGTCACCGGTGAGGCGGGGATCGTCATCGGCACCCACGCGCTCATCGAGGACAAGGTCCAGTTCCACGACCTCGGCCTGGTCGTCGTGGACGAGCAGCACCGCTTCGGCGTCGAGCAGCGCGACGCCCTGCGCGGCAAGGGCAAGCAGCCCCCGCACCTGCTCGTCATGACGGCCACCCCGATCCCGCGCACGGTCGCGATGACGGTCTTCGGCGACCTGGAGACCTCGGTCCTGGACCAGCTCCCGGCCGGCCGCTCCCCGATCGCCACCCATGTCGTCCCGGCCGCCGACAAGCCCCACTTCCTCGCCCGCGCCTGGGAACGCGTCCGCGAGGAGGTGGAGAAGGGCCACCAGGCGTACGTCGTCTGCCCCCGCATCGGCGACGAGGACGAGAGCGCCGCCGAGAAGAAGGCCGCCGAGGGCGACAGACGGCCCCCGCTCGCCGTGCTCGACATCGCCGACCAGCTCGCCCGCGGCCCGCTCCAGGGTCTCAGGGTGGAGGTGCTGCACGGCAGGATGCACCCCGACGACAAGGACGCCGTGATGCGCCGCTTCGCCGCCGGGGAGACGGACGTCCTGGTCGCCACCACGGTCATCGAGGTCGGCGTCAACGTCCCCAACGCCACCGCGATGGTCATCATGGACGCCGACCGCTTCGGCGTCTCCCAGCTCCACCAGCTCCGCGGCCGCGTCGGCCGGGGCTCCGCGCCCGGCCTGTGCCTGCTGGTCAGCGAGATGCCCGAGGCCAGCCCCGCCCGCCAGCGCCTGAACGCCGTCGCCTCCACCCTCGACGGCTTCGAACTCTCCCGTATCGACCTCGAACAACGACGCGAGGGCGATGTCCTCGGCCAGGCCCAGTCCGGCGCCCGCACCAGCCTCCGGGTGCTGGAGGTCATCGAGGACGAGGAGATCATCGCGGAGGCGAGGGAGGAAGCGGCGGCCCTGGTCGAGGCGGACCCCGGCCTGGCGCACCTCCCCGGCCTGCGCACGGCATTGGAGGCCCTCCTGGACGACGAGAGGGAGCAATACCTGGAAAAGGGCTGAGGCGTATCCCCACGCCCCCTCGCCACCTGCGAAAATGGAAGAACCCCACAGAAGAAGGACCGCTCACATGACCCGCGTGATCGCCGGTACGGCAGGCGGACGGCGCCTGTCCGTGCCGCCCGGCACAGGAACCCGCCCCACGTCCGACCGCGCACGTGAAGCCCTCTTCTCCACCTGGCAGTCCCTCCTCGGCGCTCCCCTCGACGGCGAACGAGTCCTCGACCTCTACGCCGGCTCCGGCGCGGTCGGCCTGGAGGCACTCTCCCGCGGCGCGGGACACGCCCTCCTCGTGGAAGCCGACGCCCGCGCCGCGAGGACCGTGCGCGACAACGTCCGCACCCTGGCTCTTCCCGGCGCCGAGGTACGGGCGGGCAAAGCGGAACAAGTCATCCGCACCGCACCGCCCGCCGCCCCCTACGACCTGGCCTTCATCGACCCCCCGTACGCCGTCCCGGACGACGATCTCCGCGAGATCCTCCTCACACTCCGCTCCGGGGGCTGGCTGACCACCGAAGCCCTCGTCACCGTGGAGCGCAGCACCCGAGGGGGCGAATTCCACTGGCCGGAGGGGTTCGAGCCGATCCGGTCCCGTCGTTACGGCGAGGGAACGTTTTGGTACGGTCGCGCCGCCTCACCGTGCGAAGACGCACGGTGACCGGACCCGAGAGCGAGGGATCTCCCGTGCGCCGCGCCGTCTGTCCCGGATCGTTCGACCCGATCACCAACGGACATCTCGACATCATCGCCCGCGCCTCCCGCCTGTACGACGAGGTGTTCGTCGCGGTGATGATCAACACCTCCAAGAAGGGCCTGTTCGACGTGGACGAGCGGATCGGCCTGATCCGCGAGGTCACCGCCGAGTACGCCAACGTCCGCGTCGAGGCCCACCACGGCCTCCTCGTCGACTTCTGCAAGGACCGCGACATCCCCGCCATCGTCAAGGGCCTGCGCGCGGTGAGCGACTTCGACTACGAGCTCCAGATGGCCCAGATGAACAACGGCCTCACGGGCGTCGAGACCCTGTTCGTCCCCACCAACCCCACCTACAGCTTCCTCTCCTCCTCCTTGGTCAAGGAGGTCGCGGCCTGGGGCGGCGACGTCTCCCACCTGGTGCCCCCGCAGGTGCTCGCGGCGCTCGGCGACCGGCTCCGCGAGGACTGACACCCCGGGGAGGCGACCGGAGAGGTGACAACGCGTCACCCGGTGTCCGACGGCCGCCCCATGGCCGTACAGTCGTCCCGTCCGTCTCCAACACAGCAGCAGAGAGTGGCGAGCCAGGTGGACGTCCAGAAGAAGCTCGACGAGATCGTCTCGGCGGTCTCCGGTGCCCGGTCGATGCCCATGTCGGCCTCCTGCGTGGTCAACCGCGCCGAACTGCTCGCGCTGCTCGAAGAGGTCCGCCAGGCCCTGCCCGGCTCCCTCGAAGAGGCCCAGGAGCTGATCGGGGGCCGCGAGCAGATGGTCGAGCGGGCCCGTCAGGAGGCCGAGCGGATCATCGAGACCGCCCACGCCGAACGCGGCAGCCTGATCGCCGGCACCGAGGTCGCCCGCCACTCCCAGGCCGAGGCCGACCGCATCGTGGCCGAGGCCCGCGCCGAGGCCGAGCAGGTCCGTGCGGACGCCGACGACTACGTCGACTCCAAGCTCGCCAACTTCGAGGTGGTCCTCACCAAGACCCTCGGCTCGGTCGGCCGCGGCCGGGAGAAGCTGCTCGGCACCGGCCCCGGCCTGGACGAGCACGGCTACGAGGACGAGGACGCCCCCGAGCGCAGCCAGGACCCGGAGACCCTGCGCCACGACGCGGACGCCTACGTCGACGTCAAGCTCGGCGCCTTCGAGGCGGTGCTGGCCAAGACCCTGGAGGCGGTCCACCGCGGCCGGCAGAAGCTGCACGGGCGGATCGCCACCGACGACCTCGGCGCCCTCGCGGACGACACCACGACCTTCCAGCACTCCAGCGACGCCGACTACCTCGCCGACCTGGCCGCCCTGGCGGACACCCCGCCCGCCCGGGCCCAGCGGGCCCCGGCGCCGGCCCGTGAGCCGGTGTACGAGCAGCAGGAGGCGTACGGCTACCAGCAGCCCGGCGCCTATCCGCCGGCCTACCCCGCGCAGCCCGGCTACGCCCCGCAGGATGCGTACGGCTACCAGCCGGACCCGTACGCGGCCCCCGACGGCTACGCCCCGCAGACCGAGGGCGCCTTCCACGGCTACGACGCCCAGCAGACGCCGTACGACCCGAGCCGGCAGCAGGACGGGCAGAACCGGCCGGGGCAGGCGCAGCAGGACTACGCGCTGGACGAGACCAGCCTCTTCGACACCGGCATGATCAGCCCGGAGCAGCTCCGCGCGTACGAACAGGGGCGCGGGCTGTAGTCGCGCGGGGACTCGATTGGGTCCTGAGCGAAAGGTCCAGTATCCTGGCTGTTCGGTCGCGTGTATCCCCGCGATCAGCGCTGCCCGGAACACCGTCGGGCCGCGTCCCTCCTAGCCCGGACCGAAAGCAGGAATGGCTTCCAACGCACGCCTCGACCACCGCAACCCTCTCGTGATCGACACCCACGAGCTGGGCCGGCGGCCCGGTGCGATGCAGCGCCTGACCCGCGAGGTCGACGCCCCCCGGGACCTCGGTATCGAGGGCGTTGTCGGAGTGCCGGAAGGCGCCCCGCTCGAGCTGGACCTCCGCCTGGAGTCGGTCATGGAAGGGGTGCTTGTCACAGGCACCGCCCGTGCATCGGCCAAGGGGGAGTGCGTAAGGTGTCTGGAGCCGGTCGGGCTTGAGCTCGAAGCGGACTTCCAGGAAATGTTCTCGTACCCTGACGCCGACGACCGTGGCCGCGTGATCGCGGAACCGGGCGACGACGCCGAGGACGACGAGGACAGGCAGTACATCGAGGACGGCCTGATCGACCTCGAGCCGCTGCTGCGGGATGCGGTGGTGCTCGCACTGCCGATGCAGCCGGTGTGCCAGGACGACTGTCAGGGACTGTGCTCCGAATGCGGGGCGCGGCTCACGGACGACCCGGACCACCACCACGACGCCGTCGACATCCGTTGGGCGGCATTGCAGGGACTCGCCGACACCATGTCGGACGGCGAGAAGGACGAGATGAGCGGCGACGTGCCTCGATCAGCACGTGCCGACGAGAAGCAGGAGAAGTAGCCGTGGCTGTTCCGAAGCGGAAGATGTCGCGCAGCAACACGCGCCACCGCCGGTCGCAGTGGAAGGCTGCGGTCCCCACCCTGGTTGCGTGCGAGCGCTGCCACGAGCCCAAGCAGCAGCACATCGCGTGCCCGTCTTGCGGCACCTACAACAAGCGCCAGGTCCTCGAGGTCTGAGCGGCCGGTGAGAGGCACTGTGTCCACTGACAAGAAGGTGGAGGACGCCGAAGCCAACACTTCCCGCCGACGCGGGAACGGCAAGGCGGAGAACATGGCCTCGTCCCACACGCTTCTGGAAGGGCGGCTCGGCTACCACGTCGAGTCCGCCCTTCTGGTGCGTGCGCTGACCCACCGTTCCTACGCGTACGAGAACGGCGGTCTGCCGACGAACGAACGGCTGGAGTTCCTCGGGGACTCCGTGCTCGGTCTCGTCGTCACGGACACGCTGTACCGCATCCACCCCGACCTGCCCGAAGGCCAGCTGGCCAAGCTGCGGGCCGCGGTGGTCAACTCGCGTGCGCTGGCGGAGGTCGGCCGTGGCCTCGACCTGGGTTCCTTCATCCGGCTCGGCCGTGGTGAAGAGGGCACGGGCGGCCGGGACAAGGCGTCCATCCTCGCCGACACCCTGGAAGCGGTGATCGGCGCGGTCTATCTCGATCAGGGCCTCGACGCGGCGTCCGAGCTGGTCCACCGGCTCTTCGACCCGCTGATCGAGAAGTCCTCGAACCTCGGAGCCGGCCTGGACTGGAAGACCAGTCTCCAGGAGCTCACCGCGATCGAGGGGCTCGGCGTGCCCGAGTACCTGGTCACGGAGACCGGTCCCGACCACGAGAAGACCTTCACTGCTGCTGCCCGCGTCGGGGGCGTCTCGTACGGCACCGGCACCGGCCGCAGCAAGAAGGAGGCGGAGCAGCAGGCCGCCGAGTCCGCCTGGCGGGCCATCAGGGCCGCCGCGGACGAGCGAGCCAAGACGGCGAAGGCCGTCGAGGCCGAGGCCGCCCCGGACGACGCACCGTCGTCCGCCACCGCCTGACCGAGCACATCCCGAGCGCCCGCCCCCGTCCGACGGAGGCGGGCGCTCGGTTCTTCCCAACGGTTTCCCACAGGGGGTTGTCGATGCCCGAGTTGCCCGAGGTCGAGGTCGTCCGGCGGGGCCTGGAGCGGTGGGTCGGCGGGCGTACCGTCGCCGAGGCCGAGGTGCTGCATCCGCGTGCGGTGCGGCGGCACCTGGCGGGGGCCGACGACTTCGCACACCGGCTGAAGGGGCACCGGTTCGGCACGCCCAGCCGGCGCGGCAAGTACCTGTGGCTTCCGCTCGCCGACACCGGGCAGTCCGTGCTCGCCCACCTCGGAATGAGCGGCCAGTTGCTGGTGCAGCCGCACGCGGCGCCGGACGAGCGGCATCTGCGGGTACGGGTCCGGTTCGCCGACGAGCTGGGCACCGAGCTGCGTTTCGTGGACCAGCGCACCTTCGGCGGGCTCTCGCTGCACGACAACACCGCCGAGGGCCTGCCCGACGTGATCGCGCACATCGCCCGCGACCCGCTCGACCCGGTCTTCGACGACGAGGTGTTCCACCAGGCCCTGCGGCGCAAGCGCACCACGATCAAGCGGGCCCTGCTGGACCAGTCGCTGATCAGCGGCGTGGGCAACATCTACGCGGACGAGGCGCTGTGGCGTTCCCGCCTGCACTACGAGCGCCCCACGGCCAGCTTCACCCGACCGGTCACCGCCGAACTCCTCGGTCACGTACGGGACGTGATGAACGCGGCCCTCGACGTCGGCGGCACCAGCTTCGACAGCCTCTACGTCAACGTGAACGGCGAGTCGGGCTACTTCGACCGCTCCCTGGACGCCTACGGGCGCGAGGGCCTGCCCTGCCGCCGCTGTGGCACGCCGATGCTGCGGCGCCCCTGGATGAACCGGTCCAGCTACTTCTGCCCCAGGTGTCAGCGACCGCCGCGCGTCTCGTCGTAACGGGCGCGGGCGGCGAGGACCTCGTCCATGGCGCCCTCCACGCAGTGGATGAGGGCGAGCAGGCGCTCGGCGACCCGGCGGCCGAGGCCGGTGAGTTCGTAGTCCACGCGGGGCGGGTTGACCGGCTGCGCCTCGCGGTGCACCAGCCCGTCCCGCTCCAGCGCCTGGAGCGTCTGGGACAGCATCTTCTCGCTGACCCCGTCCACCCGCCGCCGCAGCTCGTTGAACCGCAGCGGACCCTCGTACAACGCACCCAGCGCCAGCCCGCCCCACCGCCCGGTGACATGCTCCAGCGTCCCCCGTGACGGACAGGCACGGGCGAACACGTCGAAGCCACACTCCACACCCGCCGACTCCTGCATGCTCCCGCTCATGCCTCCCAGGGTAGGCGAGCAGGGAGCTAACCGCCAGGTTGCACTAACTGGCGGTTAGCGGGTGGGGCTCAGTAGCCGAAGAAGTGAAGGGCCGCAATCGTGACCTGCGGTCGCGTAATCGATCAACGCTGTGATCTGCGTCTTAGCTGTCGTTGGTTGTCGGCGTTGGTCGTCGTTGAGTACCTCCGCACGGCCCACAGACGGCCCAGGGCGGAGGGGGTCGCCCCAGAGCGCGACACCCTGGCCCTTGGTGATCCTCAGACCATGGGAGCATCCCCGTAAAACCGAGGAGGAGCCAGTGCAGCTGCGCAACGTCTCACCGGACGATGTCGACGCCTACGTTCGGATGCGGTGCGATCCTGTCATGATGGCCGACCTGGGCGGTCCCCTGCCGCTTGAGGGGATGGCGGACAAGGTCCGCCGGGATGCTCAGGAGGCGGCGGCTGGCCTTGCGTGGCTGAAGATGATCGTTCCTGATCTGGCCAGGCCCGACGTGGTGGCGGGGACGGTGACTATTTGGTCCCACGACACCGATGACGGACCGGTTTCCGAGATTGGCTGGATGGTCCTGCCTGAATTTCAAGGGCAGGGGCTAGGCAAACGTGCCGTCCGTGTCCTCCTCGAACAGGCCCGGGATCAAGAGCGCTGGGGACTCCTGCATGCCTTCCCCTCAACGAGTAACGCCGCTTCGAACGGTATTTGCCGTTCTGTCGGCTTCCGGTTTCTTTCAGAGGTTGCTGTGACCTTCGCGGGACGGGTCCTCAAGACCAACCACTGGGTCATAGATCCAGGAAGAGATCTGACCTGAGGGCAAGAGCGCTTGACCCCGTGGGCTGGGCGCGGAGACGGAGTAGGTCGGTGGAGCGGCTTTGGGCTGGAGCTGCTTTGGCGCGAGTGATCATGGCCCCGTAAGCTTCCGGCGCGTCGGGCAGTCTGTGGACCTGCCCGCTAAAGCACGACGTTGGGGCCATGATCTTCGAGGCTCGCGCCAAAGTGGCTGCCTAAAGCCGTGGAGCCGACCGCCCCAGCCACGACGTGTTCTGACCTCATGCCGCCGGCCGACCCTCACCAGGGCGCGCGTCGGCGCAGCGCGGGCGGAGCGGGCCGAAGGCAGGAGCGGCGCCCGCAGCGGAGCCGGGAGCGCGCCCGGCGGAGCGGAGCGCAGCCGGGGCTTGATGAGGTAGAGAAACCCGTAACTCGGGGGCTGCCAGGCGGGTCAGGCTTCGAGTGGCTTACTGGAGGTCGTACTCTGCGGCGAGCACGCGACCGGGCCCCATGTAGTCCCGCGCGTACTCGGTGATCTGGCCGTTCTGGTCCCAGTAGTGATTGGCCATGCTCAGCACGGGCGTGCCGGGAGCCAGCTCCAGCAACGGCGCCACGTCCTCCGGAAGCTCCTCGATCGACACCGAGTCGCGTCGCTTGACCGCGCGTCGGCCCGTCCGGTCCTCGATCAGGCCGAACGTCATCTTCGGCAGCGGGCCAGTGACGATCAGTTCAGGTGCGGCCTCGGCAAGCTCGCCCGGAAGCCACGACGTGGACAGGGCGATCACACCATCCTCATCGAGGTATCGGCGTCGGCGCTGAACCACCGATGCGCCTTCCTCGACATCCAGGGCGTCGGCCACCTCGGAGTCAGCGGGGACGATCCCAGCGCTGATGATCTCCACCCGTTCGCCGGGCCGGAAGCCGCTGCCCGTGGTCCGCTGCAACTGAAGTCGGTCGGGTCCGGTCGTGAGCTTGCTGGGCATACGCGCCACCGTTCCAATCCCTGGGATGGTCTCTGCGTATCCCTCTGCCCGCAGAACGGACGCGACTCGCGTAGCCGTGGCCACGGAGACACCGTCATCGCGCACGATCTCGCGGACGGACGGGATGCGGTCACCGGGCTGCAACTCGCCGCGCTCGATCCGGTCCTTGATCTGCGCCGCGATGCGCCGGTACGGCGGCAGGGCGGGCGAGTCCCCAGTCATGCGAACAGCTCCCTTCTAGAGCACTTTAGAACACCTCCTTGACGCGGAGGGTGCTCTAAAACACTATAGAGCTGTGCCCCACGCTCCAACAGGTGGGATCCGGCACGTACTACGTCATGTGCCCAGGGACGGCGCTCAACCGCCAAGAAGAACCGCCGCCCCTGGCTCCCTCGAAGGGAAGCCCCATCATGCCTGCTTCTGTGGTGATCGCGCCTGCCGCCTCGTCGGTCGGCTCGGCTGAGGCGCCGGTTCGTCTGGTGCGTGGGGGCCGGGGTTGCCCGGTCTGTGGTGAGCGCCGCTGCCCCGTCCCGGCCGAGTGCGCGAGTGAGTACGCCAACCGCACCTGGGGAGCCTGCGCCGAGTGCGCCGGGTCCGGCTACGACACGACCGGCTTCGACATCTGGTGCCCCGTCTGCGTCGGCACGGGAACGGTGGAGGTCTGATCGTGGAACTCTTCTCCTGCCTGGACCTGATGGAGCGCCCCTCCGCCTGCCCCGGCTGCGGCAAGCGTGCCCCCCAGTGGACATGGGTCCCCATCGACGGCCTGCGCATCCTCACCCACGACGGTGACCTGATCTGCCCGGCCGACAAGACGTTCGGCGCGCTGACCGGCCCTGAACCGGAGTCGGCGGAGGTGGCCGCGTGACGGTGTTCCCTGTCCCCCCGGCGGCCGTGGCCGGTGTCGCGGCCTCCCTGGGCACCGACTCCCTCACCCTGGCGGATCTGCTGCGGGTGGCCAACGCCCCCGGCTTTGACCGCTGGCAGGAACAGGTCCGGCGCACGGGTGGCTGCGCGCACCCGATCCGGCTCATGGGCCAGACCACCACCCGCGACCGCGCGACCGGCGAAGTCCTCTACTCCTACTCCACGGCGGATGAACCGGGTGGGACGTTACGGGTCGCCTGCGGCAACCGGCGCGCCTCGCGCTGCCCGGCCTGCGCATGGACGTACGCAGGGGACACCTACCACCTGATCCGCGCCGGGATCACCGGCGACCCGCTCAAGGGCGTCTCCCCGGTCGTCCGCGAGCACCCGCGCGTGTTCGCCACCCTCACCGCCCCGTCGTTCGGCCCGGTCCACAACCGGCCGGACTCCGGGCGCTGCCGCTGCGGGAGCTCCCACGCCGAGGACGATCCCGCCTTGGGTACGGCGCTCGATCCGGGCCGCTACGACTACGCGGGCGCGGTCCTCTTCAACAACCACGCGGGCGACCTGTGGCGCCGGTTCACGATCTACCTGCGCCGGGAGATCGCCGCCCGTGCCGGGCTCACCCAGGCTGCGCTCACCGAGGTGTGCCGGGTGTCGTTCGGGAAGGTGGCCGAGTTCCAGAAGCGTGGTGCGGTCCACTTCCACGCGGTGATCCGTCTCGACGGGCCGGACGGCCCGGACAGCGCCCCGCCGGCCTGGGCCAGCATCGCTCTCCTGGACGACGCGATCCGGGCCGCCGCCGCCCGCGTCTCCGTCCCCGTCCCGGCCTCCGGTGAACACCCGGCGCGTGTGCTGCGGTGGGGGACTCAGGTGGACGTGCAGGCCATCGGCGCCCTGGGCCGCGAGGAACTGACCGAACAGGCCGTGGCCTCCTACGTCGCCAAGTACGCCACCAAGGCAGCCGAGACGACTGGCACGGTGGATCACCGGATCGGAGAGCTCTCCGAGCTGGACCGGTTGCCGCTGCCCGACCACACCCGCCACCTGATCGAAGCCTGCTGGGACCTGGACGACGCCTACCCGGACCGGCTGCTGGCGCGGTGGGCTCACATGCTCGGCTTCCGCGGGCACTTCTCCACCAAGTCCCGCAGCTTCTCAACCACCTTGGGCGCCCTGCGCCAGGTGCGGGCCGACTACCGGGCCCGGCAGGAACGCCGCGAGCGCGGGCTCTCCGAGGACCTCGACGACTCGGAGGGCTCCACGCTGGTGCTTGCCCACTGGACGTACGCCGGGCAGGGACACACCCCCGGTGAGTCCTGGCTCGCCGCATCGATCGCCAAGGAGATCCGGGTCAACCGGGAGACCGCGCGGGAAGCGCTGGCCGACCTGGACGACTGGGAGGTGTGCGCATGAGCCGCCTGCCCGCCCAGTACCTGACCCCGGAAGACCTCGTGGTCCTGCTCCGCCTGCCCAGCGTCGAGACCGTCTACCAGTGGCGCCGCAAGGGCACCGGGCCGCGTGGCTTCCGCGTCGGCCGACACCTCCGCTTCGACCCCGAAGACGTGCGCGCCTGGGTCGAGTCCCTGATGGAAGGGGCCGCCTGATGGCCGGACACATCCAAGACCGCTGGTACAAGACCGAGCCCGGCCCGACCGGCAAGCCCGTCCGCATCAAGACCGACCGCCACGGCGTCGGTTTGCGCTACCGCGCCCGCTACATCGGCCCGGACGGCACCGAGAAGTCCAAGAGCTTCCCCGACAAGCAGAAGCGCAAGGCGGAACAGTGGCTCGCCAACATCGAGGCCGATATGTCGCGCGGCGACTACGTTGCCCCGGACGCTGGGAAGGTCACCTTCGAGCAATACGCCACGGAGTGGATGACGACGCAGATCACGGACCCGCTGACCCGTGAGTCCGTCGAGAGTCGGCTACGGCTGCACGCGATTCCGTACCTGGGCACGCGGCCGATGGGCTAGTTCACCCCGTCGCACCTCCGGGCTTGGCTGCGGACGTTGGAAGACCGGGGCCTGTCGGCCGGGTACCGGCGCGGGATCTTCGCTCACGTCTCGACGGTGTTCACCGCTGCTGTCGAGGACAGGGTCATCCGGGTGAACCCGTGTAGTGCCCGCTCGGTGCAAGCACCCAGGCTGGAGCCGCGCAAGGTCAGGCCGTGGCCTGCCGAACAGGTCAAGAACGTCCGGGCCGCGCTGCCGGATCGCTATCGGGCAATGGTCAACCTGGCTGCCGGGTGCGGTCTGCGACAAGGGGAGATCTTCGGCCTGGCCGTGGAGGACGTGGACTTCCTCGGCGGGGTGCTGCACGTCGTCCGGCAGGTCAAGTTACTGCGGCTGTGCCGACCGGTGTTCGCTCCGCCCAAGGGTGGCAAGGAGCGGGACGTTCCCCTGCCGGAGTCGGTGGCGTTCGCGCTGGCACGTCATCTCAAGAGCCACCCGGCCCAGCGGATCACGCTGCCCTGGAAGAACCTCGACGGGCCGCCCGTCACGGCCTCGCTGATCTTCACGGGGACCGCCGGGCTCGCGCTGGACCGGAACCGCTTCAACGATCGAGTCTGGCGGCCGGCGCTTCGGGCCTCGGGTGTGGAGCCGGGCCGGGACAACGGAATGCACGCGCTGCGGCACTTCTACGCCTCGGTGCTCCTGGACGCGGGCGAGAGCATCAAGGCTCTGAGCGAGTACCTGGGCCACCACGATCCCGGCTTCACGCTGCGGACGTACACGCATCTCATGCCGTCGAGCGGTAGCCGGACTCGGGCCGCCGTGGACCGCATGTTCGCTGACGCGGAACTGGAGGATGACGGCCCGGAGACGGCCCAGGACGGTGCTTAGGCGTCTGACCTGCGGCTTTCTCAGTAGCCGAAGTCCTGGGTCCACCAAGGGCCGCCGGGGGCCGTGTGGACGCCTACGCCGAGGGTCTTGAAGTCGCAGTTGAGGATGTTGGCCCGGTGGCCGGGGCTCTTCATCCAGGCATCCATGACGGCGGCCGCGTCGGACTGGCCGCGGGCTATGTTCTCGCCGCCGAGGCCCGTTATGCCCGCCTTGGCGGCGCGGTCCCAGGGAGTGGCACCGTCGGGGTCGGTGTGGTCGAAGAAGCCGCGCGCGGCCATGTCGCCGCTGAACGCCTCGGCGAGTCCGGTGAGTGCCGAGTTCGCCGCGACCGGAGTGCAACCCACCTTCGCCCGCTCGACGTTGACCAGCCGCAGCACCTCCGCCTCGGCGGCCGCCCGTGCCGACACGGCGACCGGCGCGGAGGTCCTGGGGGCCTTCGGCTCGGGAGCCGGGGACTTGGTCCGCGGCTTGCCCGGCTTCCGGTCCGGCTCGGGGTCGGCGGCCGGCTCGGAGGGGGCCGGCTTCGGCGCCGGGGCCCGCGAGGCGGAGGCCGGCGGGGCGGACGGGGCCGGGGACGCCGGGGTCGTGCTCTGCGGGGCGCCGGTGGCCGGGGACCCCGGGGTGCTCGGCGCGTCCGCGCTGCCCGAGGCGCCACCCTGCTCACTGGCCGCGTTGCCGGGGGCGCCCACCGCCTGCACGGTCTCGCCGGGGCCGCTGCCGGTACCACCGCCCAGCCGGTAGTTCTGCAGACCGGGCACCGCGCCGGTGGCGACGGCCGCCGTGCCGAGGGCGACGGCGGCGGAGACGCCCAGCAGGCCCGTACGCACCGGGGTGGCGGCCTTCTTGGCGCGCCGGTGGCCTCGCTGCTTCGAGCCGACCGTCGCGGCGAAGTCGGCCTCCAGGGCCCGGCGCTCGTCGTCGGTGGCGTACAGGTAGTCCGTGCTGCGGGCCGCGGTCGCCGCGTACGCCTGCGGCCGCTGGTAAGACGCGTCGCCCCTGGCTTCGTACGACTCCGGCTCCGTGATCGTGGTGCCGGATCGTCGATGGCGTCCCATGCCCTGCCCCATTCCTCGTTCTCGCGGTCGGCCGACGCCGGGTCACGGCGGATTCCCCCCGGCCGATCCCACTCACTCGTTCAGGTGAGTTTCAGATGAGAGTCATTGGACCGGGACGGTACCGCATGCCACTGGGACAGGGTGTGCCCCACGGGACACCGGGCGGTTAGGTTGCAGCCATGAGTGAGGAAGTACGGCTGGTGGCCTGGGTGCGCGGACGGGTCCAGGGAGTGGGTTTCCGCTGGTTCACGCGTGCCAGGGCGCTGGAGATCGGCGGGCTGAGTGGTTTTGCTCTCAATCTGGCCGACGGACGGGTCCAGGTGGTCGCCGAGGGTCCCCGCGACGGCTGCGAAGGGCTGCTCGACTGGCTCCAGGGCGCCGACACGCCCGGACGGGTCGACGGTGTCACCGAGATCTGGGACACACCCCGCGGCGGATACGACGGGTTCGCCATCCGGTGACCCGTCCTCGCCGGGGCCCCTCCGGACCCCCTCCGGGAGGGGCCCGCGCGGGGGTCTCCGGAGGGGAAAGAGGCTGGTGGTTGCCAAGAACGGCTCCACGTGGCAGGCTCCCGAGGTACAGCTGACCGTGACGCCCCGAGGGCCCCGTACAAGCAGCAGCGCCGCCGTCCACCGGCCGCGCGCCGCGGGTTCGCCCCCCAATACGGGGTGTGATCGTGTTGACCGTCAAACTTTTTGGTGAGACGCTGAAAGCCCCGCGCATCTTGGCTGTTTGGCATGGCGAACGGCAGTGCAACACCAGCGTGTGTCAGGCATGCCGGGTGCGAATCCCTCACGACCCAACCGCTTCGGTCGGTCACTCAGTGTGGAGGACCATCCATCATGGCAAAGGCGCTTCTCGGTTACGTCGGCGGCTCCGACCCGCGACTCCTCGCCGAGATGCGACGGCTCCAGCAGCGCGTACAGGATCTGGAATCCGAGCTGACTCGGATCCAGTCCGAGAACGACGCGCTGACGGCTGCCGCTTCTCAGGACAGGATCATGGAGAGCATCGACGCACACCAGGCGGAGCCTGCGCTCACCTGATCGCTGCATCGCTCCACGGCAGCAGCCGCTACAAGCAGACCCGGACGGCCGAGCCCGCCTGTCCGAGTCCACAGGGACGCCTCGGCGTCCCTCCGTTCATTCCCCCGCGCATCCTTTCAGGCGCTTCAACAAGTGGTGTGCCCTGCGCGCACTTGGGCGAAACCGTGGGGTTGCGAGTGTTCACGGGGTGAGATACCGCCTGCCCGGTAAAGTCCGGATGCGTGCATCTCAAGGCCCTGACCCTCCGCGGCTTCAAGTCGTTCGCCTCCGCGACCACGCTCCGCTTCGAGCCGGGCATCACGTGCGTCGTCGGCCCGAACGGCTCGGGCAAGTCCAACGTGGTGGACGCGCTGAGCTGGGTCATGGGCGAGCAGGGCGCCAAGTCGCTGCGCGGCGGCAAGATGGAGGACGTCATCTTCGCCGGCACCACCGGCCGTCCGCCGCTGGGCCGCGCCGAGGTGTCCCTCACCATCGACAACTCCGACCGTGCGCTGCCCATCGAGTACGCCGAGGTCACCATCACGCGGACCATGTTCCGCAACGGCGGCAGCGAGTACCAGATCAACGGAGACACCTGCCGTCTGCTGGACGTCCAGGAACTGCTCTCCGACTCCGGTATCGGCCGCGAGATGCACGTCATCGTCGGCCAAGGACGGCTCGACTCCGTACTGCACGCCGACCCCATGGGCCGGCGCGCCTTCATCGAGGAGGCCGCGGGCGTCCTCAAGCACCGCAAGCGCAAGGAGAAGGCGCTGCGGAAGCTGGACGCGATGAAGGCCAACCTCGCGCGCGTGCAGGACCTGACCGACGAACTCCGCCGCCAGCTCAAGCCGCTCGGCCGGCAGGCCGCCGTCGCCCGCCGCGCCGCCGTCATCCAGGCCGACCTGCGCGACGCCCGCCTCCGCCTCCTCGCGGACGACCTCGTGCGGCTCCGCCAGGCACTCGGCGCCGAGATCGCCGACGAGGCCGCGCTGAAGGAACGCAAGGACACGGCCGAACGCGAACTGCGCCAGGCCCTCCAGCGCGAGGCCCGCCTGGAGGACGAGGTACGCCGGCTCGCACCCAGGCTCCAGCGCGCCCAGCAGACCTTCCACGAGCTGTCCCAGCTGGCCGAGCGGGTACGCGGCACCGTCTCCCTCGCCGAGGCCCGCGTCCGCAGCGCCACCTCCGCGCCCCCCGAGGAGCGGCACGGCCGTGACCCCGAGGACCTGGAGCGCGAGGCCGCCCGCGTCCGCGGGCAGGAGGCCGAGCTGGAAGCCGGCCTGGAGGCGGCCCGGCACGCCCTCGACGACACCGTGGCCCACCGCGCCGAACTCGAACGCGCGCTCACCGCCGAGGAGCGGCGCCTCAAGGACGTCGCGCGGGCCCTCGCCGACCGCCGCGAGGGCCTCGCCCGGCTGTCCGGCCAGGTCGGCACCGCCCGCTCCCGCGCCGCCTCCGCCCGGGCCGAGATCGACCGTCTCGCCGCCGGCCGAGACGAGGCCCGCGACCGCGCGGTCCACGCCCAGGAGGAGTACGAGGCCCTCAAGGCCGAGGTCGACGGGCTCGACGCGGACGACGCCGACCTCGCGGAACGGCACGAGGCCGCCAGGCTCCGGCTCGCCAGGGCGGAGGCCGCGTTCGGCGCCGCCCGTGACGCCGTCACCGGCGCCGAACGCGAACGGGCCGCGCTGCAGGCCCGGCACGACGCCCTCGCGCTGGGCCTGCGCCGCAAGGACGGCACCGGCGCCCTGCTGGCCGCACGCGACCGTCTCACCGGCATTCTCGGGCCGGCCGCCGGACTCCTCACCGTCACCCCGGGTCACGAAACCGCCCTCGCCGCCGCCCTGGCCACCTCCGCCGACGCCCTCGCCGTCACGACTCCCGCCGCGGCCGCCGAGGCGATCCGCCATCTCCACAAGGAAGCGGCGGGGCGGGCGTCGCTGCTGGTGGCAGCAGGTTCGGAGCCGGAGGAAGGGCATGCTTCCGCCCCCGTCCCCGGCGGGCACCCCTTCGCCGCCGACCTCGTGCGGGGACCCGTCGAGCTGATGCCGGCCGTGCGGCGGCTGTTGCGGGCGGTCGTCGTGGTGGGAAGCCTGGAGGAGGCGGAGGCGGTGGTGTACGCGCGGCCCGAGCTGGTCGCGGTGACCGCCGAGGGGGATCTGCTCGGGGCGCACTTCGCGCACGGGGGTTCGGCCGGGGCGCCCAGTCTGCTGGAGGTGCAGGCGGCCGTGGACGAGGCGGCCGGTGAGCTGACGGAGCTCGCCGTGCGGTGCGAGGAGCTGGCGCGGGCGCAGGAGCAGGCGGCCGGGACGCGGGCCGGGGCCGCGGCGGAGGCGGAGGAGCTGGGGGAGCGGCGGCGGGCCGCCGAGCGGGAGAAGTCGAACGTCGCGCAGCGACTCGGACGGCTCGCCGGCCAGGCACGCGGGGCCGCGGGGGAGGCCGAGCGGTCGGCCGCCGCCACCGCGCGGGCCGAGGAGGCGCTCGAGCGCGCCGTCGCCGAGGCGGAGGAACTGGCCGAGCGCCTGGCCGTCGCCGAGGAGATGCCGGCGGAGGAGGAGCCCGACACCTCGGTACGCGACCGGCTCTCCGCCGACGGGGCCAACGCGCGGCAGACCGAGATGGAGGCGCGCCTCCAGGTCCGTACGCACGAGGAGCGGGTCAAGGGGCTCGCCGGGCGGGCCGACTCGCTGGACCGGGCGGCCCGCGCGGAGCGCGAGGCACGCGCCCGTGCGGAGCGGCGGCGGGCCCGACTGCGCCACGAGGCGGCGGTCGCCGGGGCGGTCGCGGAGGGTGCCGGGCAACTCCTGGCCCACATCGAGGTCTCCCTCGCCCGCTCCCGGAGCGAGCGCGAGGCCGCCGAGGCCGCGAAGACCGTACGCGAGCGGGAACTGGCCGACGCGCGCGGTACGGGACGTGAACTCAAGGCGGAACTGGACAAGTTGACGGACTCGGTGCACCGGGGCGAAGTGCTGGGCGCCGAGAAGCGGCTGCGGATCGAGCAGTTGGAGGCCAGGGCGCTGGACGAGCTCGGAGTCGAGCCGGAGGGGCTCGTCGCGGAGTACGGCCCCCTCCAGCCGGTGCCGCCCTCGCTCCCGGTGGACGGCGAGGAACTGCCGGAGGACCCCGATCACCCCCGCAACCAGCCGCGTCCCTTCCACCGGGCGGAGCAGGAGCGGCGGCTGAAGGCGGCCGAGCGGGCCCATCAGCAGCTCGGCAAGGTCAATCCGCTGGCGCTGGAGGAGTTTGCGGCGCTCGAAGAGCGGCACAAGTTCCTCAGTGAGCAACTGGAGGACCTGAAGAAGACGCGGGCGGATCTGCTGCGGGTGGTGAAGGAGGTCGATGAACGGGTCGAGCAGGTCTTCACCGAGGCCTTCCGGGACACCGCCCGCGAGTTCGAGGGCGTCTTCTCCCGGCTCTTTCCCGGCGGGGAGGGGCGGCTGGTGCTGACCGACCCGGACGACATGCTGGCCACGGGCGTGGACGTGGAGGCGCGGCCACCGGGGAAGAAGGTGAAGCGGCTGAGCCTGCTGTCCGGCGGAGAGCGGTCGCTGACGGCCGTCGCCATGCTGGTGGCGATCTTCAAGGCCCGTCCCAGCCCGTTCTACGTCATGGACGAGGTCGAGGCGGCCCTGGACGACACAAACCTCCAGCGGCTGATCGGGATCATGCGGGAGCTGCAGGAGAGCTCGCAGCTCGTCGTGATCACGCACCAGAAGCGCACCATGGAGGTGGCCGACGCGCTGTACGGCGTCTCGATGCAGGGTGACGGTGTGTCGAAGGTCATCTCGCAGCGGCTGCGCTAGCCGGCCGTTCAAGATCAAATACGCGTGCGTTTACTTCTTGAACAACATCGACGCAGGCGTATCTCATAAATCACAGCCATCCAGGTATTGACTTCGAAACTTGAAGGCATAGTCTCTGCAACGTTGCTTTTACCTTCAGGTGTAAGTGGCGCCAAGTCGTGCGCCACTGGAACCCTGGAAGGGCTCGCCCCCACCCGGCAGCGTTGCCGTGGCCCGAGGAGTTACACGTGACCAGCACAGCGCAGGCACCCCAGCCAGGAGCCGGGACGGCTCACCCCGAACATCTCGGGCACGTCATCTTCATCGCGGCCGCGGCCGCGATGGGCGGTTTCCTGTTCGGCTACGACAGCTCCGTGATCAACGGCGCCGTCGAGGCCATCCGTGACCGTTACGACGTGGGCTCGGCCGCCCTCGCCCAGGTCATCGCCATCGCGCTGATCGGTTGCGCCGTCGGCGCGGCCACCGCCGGTCGCATAGCCGACCGGATCGGCCGTATCCGCTGCATGCAGATCGCCTCCGTGCTCTTCACCATCAGCGCGGTGGGCTCCGCCCTTCCGTTCGCGCTGTGGGACCTCGCCTTCTGGCGCATCATCGGCGGTTTCGCCATCGGTATGGCCTCGGTCATCGGCCCGGCCTACATCGCCGAGGTCGCCCCGCCGGCGTACCGCGGCCGGCTCGGCTCCTTCCAGCAGGCCGCGATCGTCATCGGCATCGCGGTCTCCCAGCTCGTCAACTGGGGCCTGCTCAACGCCGCCGGCGGCGACCAGCGCGGCAAGCTGATGGGCCTCGAGGTCTGGCAGGTCATGCTGGGCGTCATGGTGATCCCGGCCGTCCTCTACGGCCTGCTCTCCTTCGCGATCCCCGAGTCCCCGCGCTTCCTGCTCTCCGTCGGCAAGCGTGAGCGCGCCCGCGAGATCCTGGCCGAGGTCGAGGGCAAGGGCGTCGACCTCGACGCGCGGGTCAACGAGATCGAGCACGCGATGAAGTCCGAGCACAAGTCGTCCTTCAAGGACCTGCTCGGCGGCAGCTTCTTCTTCAAGCCGATCGTCTGGATCGGTATCGGCCTCTCGGTCTTCCAGCAGTTCGTCGGCATCAACGTCGCGTTCTACTACTCCTCCACGCTGTGGCAGTCGGTCGGTGTCGACCCGACGGACTCCTTCCTGTACTCCTTCACGACGTCGATCATCAACATCATCGGCACCGTGATCGCCATGATCTTCGTGGACCGGATCGGGCGTAAGCCGCTGGCCCTCATCGGCTCGGTCGGCATGGTCGTCGGTCTCGCGCTGGAGGCCTGGGCGTTCTCCTACGACCTCGTCGACGGCAAGCTGCCCGCGACGCAGGGCTGGGTCGCGCTCGTCGCCGCGCACGTCTTCGTCCTCTTCTTCGCGCTCTCCTGGGGCGTCGTGGTCTGGGTCTTCCTCGGCGAGATGTTCCCGAACCGGATCCGCGCAGCCGCGCTCGGTGTCGCCGCGTCCGCGCAGTGGATCGCGAACTGGGCCATCACCGCGAGCTTCCCGTCGCTGGCCGAGTGGAACCTCTCCGGTACCTACGTGATCTACACGGTCTTCGCCGCGCTCTCCATCCCGTTCGTCCTGAAGTTCGTCAAGGAGACGAAGGGCAAGACCCTGGAGGAGATGGGCTGACCGGCCCCCCGTACCCGAGGAGAGGGGCCAAGTCCCCGCTGCCCCTCCCCTCGCACCTCCACCGCCCCCACCCCGGCCACTGCCGGGGGTGGGGGCGGTGTTGTCGTGAGGGTGGCGGTGCGGTGCGCGTCGGGTTCGTGAGGCGGCGCGGGTCGCACCGCCTCACCGGCGCTCGCGCCTGGCGCGCGGGCGGCTGCCGGGGCGGTGGGCGCGGCATCGCGTGGGAGTGCCCCGGGTGGCGCGTCCCGCTCCGGGTGGGGCGGCCCATCGGCTGGAAGCCCGGGGGCTGTACCCGGTGCGGGAATCACGCCCGTCGCTGCCCGCACCCCGGCGTCCCCGGCGCGGACAGAACGCCCTGGTGTCCGGCCTGCGGCCTCCGGGCGCCCCAGAGCCCATGGACGTCGGCTCTCGGGGGCGGCTCACAGGGCGGGCAGAGGTCCGCCTCGGTCCCCGGAGCCGGCCCCCGGGGCGGCAACGCCGAGGGGGCTCTCTCACCGCACAAGCCGAAGGCCCCCTCCGTGGAGGGGGCCTTTCGGGTGGACTCAGACGGTGGCCGGGATCCGGGCCTCGGCCGGAGCCGGGACGGGGTCCGGCGAGGGGACCGGCGGCTTCGGGAGGGCCGAGTAGAGGGCGGCGGAGATGACGATCGCCGCGATCCAGCCCAGGCCGTACTCGCCGACGGGGTTGTTGTCCGCCAGCGGGCCGGTGAACCAGTCCGACGTGGTGAAGAGGAGGCCGCAGACCAGGCCGGCGGCCCAGGAGGCGACCGCGGCGGGGGAGAAGCCCGCGCGGTACCAGTAGGCGCTGGTGGGGGTCGTGTCGGCCAGGGCGCGGGCGTCGTACTCCGCACGGCGGAGCATGTCCGCGCCGAAGACGCCGGTCCAGGCGGAGAAGGCGACCGCGAGCATGGACAGGAAGGCGATGAAGGAGCCCATGAAGCTGGACGCCACCAGCATCAGGACACCGCCCAGCGCCAGCGAGATCACCGCGTTGACGGAGACCGCCCAGTGACGCGGAATCCGGAACCCGAGGGTCTGCGCGGTGAACCCGGCCGAGTACATCGACATCGAGTTGATCAGCAGCATGCCGACCACCGCGATCAGCAGGTACGGGACGGCGATCCACAGCGGCAGGATCGTGCCGAGGAAGGACACCGGGTCGGAGGCAGAGGCCAGGTCGGGGGTGCCCACCGCCATCACCGCTCCCATGAGGACCATCGGCAGCACGACGACGCCGGCACCGCCCACGGTCTGTCCGACGACGGCCCGCGAGGAGGCCGTACGCGGCAGGTAGCGGGTGAAGTCCGGCGCGGACGGAATCCAGCTCACCCCGCCCGCGGCGATCATGCCGACCGCGGTGATCAGCGAAGCCGTCGACCCCGCGCCCTTGTGCATCACGCGCGACCAGTCGGTGTGCACGGCCAGGTAGGCCAGCACCAGCACCGAGAAGACGCCGAAGAGGTACGTCGCGTACCTGCTGCACTTCTGCACCGCGCTGATCCCCAGCCCGGAGATCACGAACGTGGCGATCACGAAGAGCAGCAGGGTGACCATGTCCAGCACGCCGTTGGCCTCGATACCCAGCGCGAGGTCCAGGATGGTGAGGAGCGCGTAGGCACCGGTCACCGCGTTGATCGTCTCCCAGCCCCAGCGCGCGACCCAGATCAGCGAGCCGGGCAGCAGGTTGCCGCGCTGGCCGAACACCGCCCGGGAGAGCGCCATCCCGGGCGCGGCACCCCGCTTGCCCGCGATCCCGACCAGCCCGACCAGTCCGTAGGACACGACGGGCGCGACGGCCGCGACCACCAGGGCCTGCCAGAAGTTCAGGTGGTAGGCCACGACCAGGCTCGCGCCCATCGTGAGCAGCAGCACGCTGATGTTGGCCCCCACCCAGGTGGGGAAGAGCCCGCGGGTGCGCGCGGTGCGTTCGTGATCGGGGACCGGCTCGATGCCGCGGGTTTCGAGCGCGCCCTCGCGCGCGGCCGTCTTGCTCATGGAGGGGGAGTGTCCTAGCGGTGGGGGACGAGGACGACGGGCTCGACGCGCGGAGCGGAGCCGGAAGTCATCGTAGTTTAGTGTGACTCCAGCGCCCCTGTGGCATTTGTCTCCCGGGGGAAATGCCGGGAGCGTGGAAGCCCTTTCGCCGGATACCCCATGGCCGATACTGGTCGGGTTATGGAAACCATCATCCTTGCTGTAGTCATCGCCGTGGTCGTGCTCGGCGCGCTCGGCGGGCTCCTCGTCACCAGCAGGCGCAGGAAGTCGCTGCCGCCGCCCCCGCCTTCCAAGACCGACCTGACCGCGCCCCCGGCCGAACCGCACGTCGGTGACGAGGCCGAGACCCCGCGCGACGAACAACGCCGGGCCATCGAGGAGGTGGACCTGCCGGGCGGCGGCGCCCCCACCACCGTCGAGGAACCCCCCGCCGCCGAGAAGGCTCCCGAGATCGAGATCCCGGAGCCCAGCGCCGGGCGTCTGATCCGGCTGCGCGCCCGCCTCTCCCGCTCCCAGAACGCCCTCGGCAAGGGGCTGCTCACGCTGCTGTCGCGCGAGCACCTGGACGAGGACACCTGGGAGGAGATCGAGGACACCCTCCTCACCGCCGACGTCGGCGTGCAGCCCACCCAGGAACTGGTCGAGCGGCTGCGCGAGCGCGTCAGGGTGCTGGGCACCCGCACCCCCGAGGAACTGCGCGGCCTGCTCCGCGAGGAGCTGCTCAAGCTCGTCGGCACCGACATGGACCGCGAGGTCAGGACCGAGCCGGAGAGCCGCAAGCCCGGCATCGTGATGGTCGTCGGCGTCAACGGCACCGGCAAGACCACCACCACCGGCAAGCTCGCCCGTGTCCTGGTCGCCGACGGCCGCAGCGTCGTCCTCGGTGCCGCCGACACCTTCCGTGCCGCCGCCGCCGACCAGCTCCAGACCTGGGGCGAGCGCGTCGGCGCCTACACCGTGCGCGGCCCGGAGGCCGGCGACCCCGCCTCCGTCGCCTTCGACGCGGTGAAGGAGGGCAAGGAGATGGGCGTCGACGTGGTGCTCATCGACACCGCCGGCCGTCTGCACACCAAGACCGGTCTCATGGACGAGCTGGGCAAGGTCAAGCGCGTCGTGGAGAAGCACGCCCCGCTCGACGAGGTGCTGCTCGTCCTCGACGCCACCACCGGCCAGAACGGCCTGGTGCAGGCCCGCGTCTTCTCCGAGGTCGTGGACATCACCGGCATCGTGCTCACCAAGCTCGACGGCACCGCCAAGGGCGGCATCGTCATCGCCGTGCAGAACGAGCTGGGCGTCCCGGTCAAGCTCATCGGCCTCGGTGAGGGCCCCGACGACCTCGCGCCGTTCGACGCGGAGGCGTTCGTCGACGCACTCCTCGGTGACTGACCCCCGTCACTCCGCCCGCGACCACGCCGAAGCGCCCGCCCCCAGCAGATCCGGGGGACGGGCGCTTCGCCGTACGGGGAGTGTGCCGGACCGGCCCCAGGGGAGCTGCCCTCAGGCCGGGGCAGCCGAGCGGTGCGCGACGTAGGCCAGCGTGCCCAGCAGCAGCCGGGCCGCCGGCGGATGCGTCGCCCCGTCCAGCACCGGCTGCCGGAGCCACCGCACCGGGCCGAGGCCGCCCCGGTCGGAGGGCGGGGCGGTGATGTACGTACCCGGCCCGAGACCGCGCAGGTCCAGCGCCTCGGGGTCGTCCCAGCCCATGCGGTACAGCAGGTGGGGCAGCTCCGCGGCGGTGCCGGGGGCGACCAGGAAGTGCGCGCGGCCCTCCGGGGTCGCGGCGACCGGCCCGAGGGGCAGGCCCATCCGCTCCAGCCGCACCAGCGCCCGGCGCGCCGCGGCCTCCGCCACCTCGATCACGTCGAACGCCCGGCCCACCGGCAGCATCACCGAGGCGCCCGGCACCTCGGCCCACGCCCGGCCGGCCTCGGCCAGCGTGGCCCCGGCCCGCAGCCGGGGCGCGAAGTCCAGCGGGTGGGCGCCCGGCTCCGGGCAGTCGGCACGCCCGCAGGAGCAGGCGCCTCCCGAGGCGCGCGCCCCCGGCACCACCTCCCAGCCCCACAGGCCGGTGAACTCGGCGGCCGTGGTGCATTCCGGCGTGCGGCCGCGCCGACGCGTGCCGGAGCGGATCTCCCGGATGCCGCCGATCGTGAAGCCCATGCCCCCTCCAACGGGTCCAGCGCGCCGGTGGTTACGAAAAGGAGCGAGAGGGATGCGGAACGTGACTCCTCGACCCCCGCTTTCCCTCACCCCTACCGGGACAAGGCGGCGCATCGCGGCACGAACAGTGGTGAACGAGGCTTCACGCGCCCCCACGCGCTTCCTTCCGCCCACCGTCGGTCGTCCGGTGTCAAGTGAAGCGCGCGACGGTCATCGTGAGTTCATTCGAAGGGGTGGCGAATGGTGGCGTTTCAAGGACTGCCGTGGCTGGAAGGGTGATCGTGGGATTACTGTGAGTGTGCGAGTCCCGGGGGCACATGCACTCATGGGTATGCCGGAGGCAAGTCGACAGCTCGTTCGAGGGGTGAGAACCGCCGGACGGGCGGCCCGGTCCACCGGCATTCTGATAGGGCTTGGCGCATCCGGCGGCAGGTGGATTTCAGGGAATGGGGGCGTTCCAGTGGGCGGCAACGGCGGTGGCGGGACGAACGCTGACAAGCGCCCCAACGACCTGCTCGGCTCGTGGTTCGTGCGCAGCGGCTGGTCCAAGGGGGAGCTGGCCCGCCAGGTGAACCGCCGGGCCCGGCAGCTCGGTGCCAACCACATCTCCACCGACACCTCGCGCGTGCGCCGCTGGCTGGACGGGGAGAACCCGCGTGAACCGATCCCGCGCATCCTCTCCGAGCTGTTCTCCGAGCGGTTCGGCTGTGTCGTCTCCGTCGAGGATCTCGGCCTGCGCGTCGCCCGCCAGTCACCCTCCGCGTCCGGCGTCGCCCTGCCCTGGACCGGCCCGCAGACCGTCGCCCTGCTGAGCGAGTTCTCCCGCAGCGACCTGATGCTCGCCCGGCGCGGCTTCCTCGGTACCTCCCTCGGCCTCTCGGCGGGCCCCGCCCTCATCGAGCCCATGCAGCGCTGGCTCGTCCCCACCCCCTCCTCGCCCGCCCCGCCCGAGCCCGACCCGCTGCACGAACCCCGCAGGCCCGGCCGGCTCTCCCGCCCCGAGCTGGAGCTGCTGGAGTCCACCACCAAGATGTTCCGCCAGTGGGACGCCCAGTGCGGCGGCGGCCTGCGCCGCAAGGCGGTCGTCGGGCAACTGCACGAGGTCACCGACCTCCTCCAGGAACCCCAGCCCGAGACCACCACGCGCAAGCTCTTCAAGGTCGCCGCCGAACTCGCCGAACTCGCCGGCTGGATGTCGTACGACGTGGGACTCCAGCCCACCGCGCAGAAGTACTTCGTGCTCGCCCTGCACGCGGCCAAGGAGGCCGGGGACAAACCGCTCGGCTCCTACGTGCTCTCCAGCATGAGCCGCCAGATGATCCACCTCGGCCGTCCCGAGGACGCCCTCGAACTCATCCACCTCGCCCAGTACGGCAGCCGTGACTGCGCCAGTCCGCGCACCCAGTCCATGCTGTATGCGATGGAGGCCCGCGCCTACGCCAACATGGGTCAGCCCGGCAAGTGCAAGCGCGCGGTCCGCATGGCCGAGGACACCTTCGCCGACGCCGACGACTGGGACGACCCGGACCCCGACTGGATCAGGTTCTTCTCCGAGGCCGAACTGCACGGCGAGAACTCGCACTCCTTCCGCGACCTCGCCTATGTCGCCGGCCGCAGCCCCACCTACGCCTCGCTCGCCCAGCCTCTGATGGAGAACGCCGTCGACCTGTTCGCCAAGGACGGCGAACACCAGCGCTCCTACGCGCTCAACCTGATCGGCATGGCCACGGTGCACCTCCTCCAGCGCGAACCCGAGCAGGGCAGCGACTACGCCTCCCGTGCCATGGAGACCGCCCGCAAGGTCCGCTCGGAGCGGGTCAACACCCGCATCCGCAAGACCGTCGGCGCGGCCGTGCGGGACTTCGGGGACCTCTCCGTCGTCGTCGACCTCACCGAACAGCTCGCCGTCGACCTCCCGGAGAGCGCCGACGCCGGCTGAGACACACCCGCACCACCCCATGCCCCGGCCGCGGCCGGTCCTCCCGAACTGCCCGACTCGGCTCCCCCATGCCAGGTCATCGAGAGGCCGGACGCGGCCGGTTCACGTATGCCCCACCCGCCTGTCGGTGCGCCGGTCCCGGCGCCGGTTGCGTCACGATAACGACCGGTGTGCACGGCAGCGGGCAGTTCATGGAGGCGTAACACGCCAGGTGCCTTCGTCACCCCCGCGAAACAGCCGGGGGCCCCGGTCGAAACCGCGCTGCGTCAGTCTCTGGCGCATAACCGGCCCACCCCTCACTTGACCGGACCGCTCAGGCACCGCCCGCACGGGGCCGTACAACCGATGAGGAGACGCCGATGGCAGCAGCCATCACGCTTGCCGCGGAGGCACCCAGACTGTCCTCCGCGAACACAGGCTTCATGCTGATCTGTTCCGCCCTGGTGCTGCTCATGACACCGGGCTTGGCCTTCTTCTACGGAGGCATGGTCCGCGTCAAGAGCACCCTCAACATGCTGATGATGAGCTTCATCAGCATCGGCATCGTCACCCTCCTCTGGGTGCTCTACGGCTTCTCCCTGGCCTTCGGCTCCGGCTCCGCCTTCATCGGCTGGGACGCCGACTGGCTCGGACTGGGCGACATCGGGCTGACGGAACTCTGGCCGGGCTACACCATCCCGGTCTTCGTCTTCATGGTCTTCCAGATGATGTTCGCCGTCATCACCCCCGCCCTGATCAGCGGAGCGCTCGCCGACCGGGTCAAGTTCTCGGCCTGGGCCCTGTTCGTCGCCCTGTGGGCCACGGTCGTCTACATCCCGGTCGCCCACTGGGTCTGGGCCTCCGACGGCTGGGCCTTCAAGCTCGGCGTGATCGACTTCGCGGGCGGCACCGCCGTCCACATCAACGCCGGTGCCGCCGCCCTCGGCGTCATCCTGGTCATCGGCAAGCGTGTCGGCTTCAAGAAGGACCCGATGCGCCCGCACAGCCTGCCGCTGGTCATGCTGGGCGCCGGCCTGCTGTGGTTCGGCTGGTTCGGCTTCAACGCCGGCTCCTGGCTGGGCAACGACGACGGCGTGGGCGCCCTGATGTTCGTCAACACCCAGGTCGCCACCGCCGCCGCCATGCTGGCCTGGCTCGCCTACGAGAAGTTCCGCCACGGCGCCTGCACCACCCTCGGAGCGGCCTCCGGCGCCGTCGCCGGCCTCGTCGCCATCACCCCGTCCGGCGGCGCCGTCTCACCGCTCGGCGCGATCGCCGTCGGCGCCATCGCCGGAGTCGCCTGCGCCGCCGCCGTCGGCCTGAAGTTCAGGTTCGGCTACGACGACTCCCTCGACGTCGTCGGCGTCCACATGGTCGGCGGCATCATCGGCTCCCTGCTCATCGGCTTCTTCGCCACCGGCAAGGGCCAGTCCGACGCGGCCGGCGTGTTCTACGGCGACCACTCCTTCGACCAGCTCTGGAAGCAGTGCGCCGGCGTCTTCGCCGTCCTCGCCTACTCCCTGCTGGCCTCCGCCGTCCTCGCCCTCCTCCTCGACAAGACCCTCGGCATGCGGGTCCCCGAGGACGAGGAGGTCTCCGGCATCGACCAGTCCCAGCACGCGGAGACCGCGTACGACTTCAGCGGCACCGGCGGCGGAGTCGTCGGCGGCGCCACGGCCCAGGCGCTCGCCGCCGCGAAGATCAGGAAGGTGGACGTATGAAGCTCATCACGGCGGTCGTCAAGCCGCACCGGCTCGACGAGATCAAGGAGGCCCTCCAGGCGCTCGGCGTCCACGGGCTCACCGTCACCGAGGCCAGCGGCTACGGCCGCCAGCGCGGGCACACCGAGGTCTACCGTGGTGCCGAGTACACCGTCGACCTCGTCCCCAAGATCCGCATCGAGGTGCTCGCCGAGGACGAGGACGCCGAGCAGGTGATCGACGTCGTCGTCAAGGCCGCCCGCACCGGCAAGATCGGGGACGGCAAGGTCTGGTCCCAGCCGGTGGAGACCGCCGTCCGCGTCCGCACCGGCGAGCGCGGCCCGGACGCGCTCTGAGCACGAGTAGAGACAGGAGTCGCTGGGTGACGCGCACGGACGACCGCAACGAGACCGACGACACCGGACCCAGCGGCTACGCGGCGGCCCGGCTGCACCTCCTCAACGAGGGGGTGCGGCCCGGGCCGCCGCGCCGTACCGCCCTCGCCGGGCTCACCGACGACTGGCTGAACGGCCTCTTCACCGCCGCCGCCCCCGCGGCCGAGGGCATCTCGCTCGTCGCCGTCGGCGGCTACGGACGGGGCGAACTCTCCCCCCGCAGCGACCTCGACCTGCTGCTCCTGCACGACGGTGGCGACCCCGCCGCCGTCGCCGCCCTCGCCGACCGGCTGTGGTACCCCGTCTGGGACCTCGGCATCAGCCTCGACCACTCCGTGCGCACCCCCGCCGAAGCCCGCAAGACCGCCGGTGAGGACCTCAAGGTCCAGCTCGGCCTGCTCGACGCCCGCCACCTCGCGGGCGACCCCGGCCTCTCCGCCGGACTGCGCACCGCGATCCTCGCCGACTGGCGCAACCAGGCCCCCAGGCGCCTGCCCGAACTCCAGGAGCTCTGCGCCGAACGCGCCGAGCGCCACGGCGAACTCCGCTTCCTCCTCGAACCCGACCTCAAGGAGGCCCGCGGCGGACTCCGCGACGCCACCGCGCTACGGTCCGTCGCCGCCTCCTGGCTCGCCGACGCGCCCCGCGAGGGCCTCGCCGACGCCCGCCGCCGCCTCCTCGACGCCCGCGACGCCCTCCACCTGGTCACCGGCCGGGCCACCGACCGCCTCGCCCTCCAGGAACAGGACCAGGTCGCCGCCGAGCTCGGCCTCCTCGACGCCGACACCCTGCTCCGCCAGGTCTACGAGGCCGCCCGCGTCATCTCCTACGCCGGTGACGTCACCTGGCGCGAGGTCAGCCGCGTCCTGCGCGCGCGCGCCGTACGCCCCCGGCTACGCCAACTGGCAAGGGAGCGAAGCGACTTCCTCAGAAGGGCGGTGGCGGGCGAGGGGAGGGCGCCCGGCGGCGGCAGGACCGCCGCCGAGCGCTCGCCCCTCGCCGAAGGCGTCGTCGAGCAGGACGGCGAGGCCGTCCTCGCCCGCACCGCACGCCCCGAACGCGACCCCGTACTGCCCCTGCGCGCCGCGGCCGCCGCCGCGCAGGCCGCCCTCCCGCTCTCCCCGCACGCCGTGCGGCGTATGGCCGCCACCGCGCGCCCGCTGCCCGCCCCCTGGCCCGCCGAGGCGCGCGAGCAGCTCATCACCCTGCTCGGTTCCGGGCGCCCCACCGTCGACGTATGGGAAGCCCTGGAGGCCGAGGGCCTGATCACCCGGCTGCTCCCGGACTGGGAACGCGTCCGCTGCCGGCCCCAGCGCAACGCCGTCCACCTCTGGACCGTCGACCGGCACCTCATCGAGACCGCCGTCCGCGCCTCCGCCCTCACCCGCCGCGTCGGCCGCCCCGACCTGCTCCTCGTCGCGGCCCTGCTGCACGACATCGGCAAGGGCTGGCCCGGCGACCACTCCGTGGCCGGCGAGGTCATCGCCAGGGACGTCGCCACCCGGCTCGGCTTCGACCGCGCCGACGTCGCCGTCCTCTCCACCCTCGTCCGGCACCACCTGCTGCTCGTCGAGACCGCCACCCGCCGCGACCTCGACGACCCGGCCACCGTCCGCGCCGTCGCCGACGCCGTCGGCAGCGAGAGCACCCTGGAACTGCTGCACGCCCTCACCGAGGCCGACGCCCTCGCCACCGGCCCCGCCGCCTGGTCCACCTGGCGCGGATCCCTCGTCACCGACCTCGTCCGCCGCGTCGGCGCGGTACTGGCCGGCGAGCACCCCGGCACCGAACCCGAACCCGCCGCACCCACCGCCGAACAGGAACGCCTCGCCGTCGAGGCCCACCGCACCGGCGGACCCGTCCTCGCCCTGCGCGCCCAGGCCGAACCCGCCCCGCCGGAGGACTCCGCCGAGACGGGCGAGCCGCTCGGCGTCGAACTGGTCATCGCCGTCCCCGACCAGCCCGGCGTCCTGCCCGCCCTCGCCGGTGTCCTCGCCCTGCACCGGCTCACCGTGCGCACAGGCGGGCTGCGCACGGTGCGGCTGCCCGATGCCGTCGACGCCTCCGACGACGGCACCGTGCTGCTGCTCGACTGGCGGGTGGCCGCCGAGTACGGTTCGCTCCCGCAGGCCGGCCGGCTCCGCGCCGACCTCGTCCGCGCCCTCGACGGCTCCCTGGACATCACCGCGCGCCTCGCCGAACGCGACGCCGCCTACCCCCGTCGCCGCGGCCTTGCCGCCCCGCCCCCGCGCGTCACCGTCGCCCCGGCCGCCTCCCGCCACGCCACGGTCATCGAGGTCCGTGCCCAGGACGCCCCCGGACTCCTCTTCCGGATCGGCACGGCCCTGGAGAAGGGGGCCATAAGGGTCCGCAGCATGCACGTCAGCACGCTGGGCGCCAACGCGGTGGACGCCTTCTACGTCACCAGCGGCACCGGTGCCCCCCTGCCTCCCGAGGACGCGGCCGCGACGGCCCGCGCTCTGGAGGAGGCCCTGCGCGCCTGAGACGGTTGCCGGAACTCCCCGCCCGGCCGAGTGCGGCGGGCGGGGACGAATCGCTTGCGCGGCCGGATACCCTGGAGGGCAGCCCGAAACGACTCCGACCTCGAGGACCGACGCCGCCGTGTTCGATACTCTCTCCGACCGCCTGTCAGCGACTTTCAAGTCTCTCCGGGGCAAGGGTCTGCTGACCGAGGCGGACGTCGACGCCACGGCGCGTGAGATCCGCATCGCCCTCCTCGAAGCGGACGTGGCGCTCCCTGTCGTCCGGTCGTTCATCAAGAACGTCAAGGAGCGTGCGCTCGGCGCCGAGGTCTCGCGGGCGCTCAATCCCGCCCAGCAGGTGCTCAAGATCGTCAACGACGAGCTGATCACCATCCTCGGCGGCGAGACCCGCCGCCTGCGCTTCGCCAAGCAGCCGCCGACCGTGATCATGCTGGCCGGTCTCCAGGGTGCCGGTAAGACCACGCTGGCGGGCAAGCTCGGCCGCTGGCTGAAGGAGCAGGGTCACTCCCCGCTGCTCGTGGCCTGCGACCTCCAGCGCCCCAACGCCGTCAACCAGCTCAGCGTCGTCGCCGAGCGCGCCGGTGTCGCGGTGTACGCCCCCGAGCCGGGCAACGGCGTCGGTGACCCGGTCAAGGTCGCCAAGGACTCCGTCGAGTTCGCCAAGGCCAAGGTCCACGACATCGTGATCGTGGACACCGCCGGCCGCCTGGGCATCGACCAGGAGATGATGCGGCAGGCCGCGGACATCCGCGACGCCGTCTCCCCGGACGAGATCCTCTTCGTCGTCGACGCCATGATCGGCCAGGACGCGGTCAACACCGCCGAGGCTTTCCGCGACGGCGTCGGCTTCGACGGTGTGGTGCTCTCCAAGCTCGACGGCGACGCCCGCGGTGGTGCCGCCCTGTCGATCCGGCAGATCACCGGCAAGCCGATCATGTTCGCGTCCAACGGCGAGAAGCTGGACGAGTTCGACGCGTTCCACCCCGACCGGATGGCCTCCCGCATCCTCGACATGGGTGACCTGCTCACCCTGATCGAGCAGGCGGAGAAGACGTTCAGTCAGGAAGAGGCCGAGAAGATGGCCTCGAAGCTGGCGTCGAAGAAGGGCCAGGACTTCACCCTGGACGACTTCCTGTCCCAGATGGAGCAGGTCAGGAAGATGGGCAGCATCAGCAAGCTGCTCGGCATGCTCCCGGGCATGGGTCAGATCAAGGACCAGATCAACAACATCGACGAGCGGGACGTGGACCGCACGGCCGCGATCATCAAGTCGATGACCCCGGCCGAGCGCACCGACCCGAACATCATCAACGGCTCCCGCCGCGCCCGTATCGCCAAGGGCTCCGGTGTCGAGGTCAGCGCGGTGAAGAGCCTGGTGGAGCGGTTCTTCGAGGCGCGCAAGATGATGTCCCGCATGGCTCAGGGCGGCGGCATGCCGGGCATGCCGGGGATGCCGGGCATGGGCGGCGGCCCCGGCCGCACCAAGAAGCAGCCCAAGAAGGCCAAGGGCAAGCAGCGTTCGGGCAACCCGATGAAGCGCAAGCAGCAGGAGCTGGAGGACGCCCGGCGCCGTGAGGCCGCCGCGCAGGGCGGCAACGCGCTCGGGCTGCCCCAGCAGGGCGGCCAGGACTTCGAACTCCCCGACGAGTTCAAGAAGTTCATGGGCTGACACCGCTCCCGTGCACGTGCCGAGGGCGCCCCTTCGTGGTGAGGGGGCGCCCTTCGCGCATCGGGAACATGCCGCTGGGTGTATTGACCCGCAGCGTTGTTCACACGGCTGCGCGTCGATACACCTAGGGCACGCGGGCGATCAGGTAGCGGAAGACGTTCGGCATCCAGACCGTGCCGTCCGGGCGCCGGTAGGGGTGCAGGGACTCGGTCAGCTCCTTGTCGACCTGCCGCCGGTCCGTCGCCGCGACGGCCGCGTCGAACAGTCCGGTCGACACCAGCCCGCGCACCGCGCTGTCGTTGTCGGCGTACCCGAAGGGGCAGGCCACCCGGCCGGAGCCGTCGGGCCTGAGGCCCGCGCGCCGGGCGACCTCCTCCAGGTCGTCCCGGCGGGCCGGGCGCCAGGTACGGGCCCCGCGCAACGGTTCCGCCAGCTTGGCGGCGACCCGCAGCACGGTCGAGGTGGCGCACCGCTCGGGCGGGCCCCAGCCGGCCAGCACCACGGCGGCCCCGCGCGCGGCCAGCGGCAGCGCGGCGGCGAGAGTCTCACCGACGTCGTCGGAGTCGCCGAGGGCGCCGACCGTCTCGTAGGCGGTCACGAGGGTGTACGGGGGTGTGCCCTCGTCGGTCGCGGCCGCTGGGGAGTCCGCCTGTACGAGCCGGGCGTCCAGGGGGCCGTCCGGGTCCAGGCGTTCGCGGGCGAGGGCGAGGTGTGCGGGGCGGGAGTCGACGCCGGTGACGGCCGCGCCCCTGGTGGCCGCCAGCAGCAGGGCGAGCCCGGTGCCGCAGGACAGCCCCAGCAGGCGGGTGCCCGGTCCCACTTCCAGGCGCTCGTGGACGGTCTCGTGGAGCGGCAGAAGCATCCGCTCCTGGATCTCCGCCCAGTCGCGCGCGCGTTTGCGGGGGTTCACGCGGGGTGGTGCGGAACCCGCGTGTGCCAGGTGCTCCCGCACGAGCGTAGGAGTCATAGGTAGTGCCCCAATCCGCCGGCTGTCCGTCGCTGTGCCCGGTGTGTGGCCCCCGTGTGCCGTGCGTGCGCACTTTCCACGTATGCCAGGTAACTCCCGGCTCGCCGTGTCGTCCAGTGGTCGTGGGGCTCCGCTTGGCGTCGGTCGGCGCGTGTGGCTCGAATTCACGCCCCCGCAACGCCGCCGCGCGCCACCGGGTTCGGTGCCGCTCAGGGGCACCCGGTAACGTGCGGGTTCCGCGGTGGCCTCGGCCCCGCCGACGCCGGAAGCCGTACGTCTGGCTACGCACCGGCTTGGGGGGAGCTGCGAGGCTTCTCCATGAAACGGCGGACCCGCCCTCGTCAGGACGCATCGGCGACAACTGACGGGTAGGTGCAAATTATTTGAGATGCCCCGGAATAGGAACACAGCGGCACCTACGCTCGTTGTCATTACGTGAGCACGACACAGACACCACCTGTTCTCGCCGCGGAGCTGGCGCAGGCGTGGGCCGACATTCAGCGGTACCACCCCGAGCTGCCCGACCTCGCCGCACCGGAATCACTGATCGGGGAGTCGTCGTCCGCGTGCGGGCACGAACTCTCCTTCGAGCGGCTGCTGCACGAGGCGGTGCACGGCATCGCCGCCTCCCGCGGGGTGCGCGACACCTCCCGCGCCGGCCGTTATCACAACCGCCGCTTCCTCGCCGTCGCCGAGGAGCTGGGCCTGGACCACCCCGAGGAGCCGCATCCCAGCAGCGGTTTCTCGCTGGTCACGCTCAACCCCGAGGCCAAGCGGCGTTACCGTCCGACCATCGACCGGCTGCAGCGGGCGCTGAAGGCGCACACCGTGGCCACTTCCTCCGACACCTCGCGCACCTTCCGTGGCCCCGCCGCCCGGCACGGCTCCTCCGGGGGCGGGGTCCGGGTCAAGGCGGTCTGCGACTGCGGGCGCAACGTCCGGGTCGTGCCCTCCGTCCTGGCGCAGGCGCCGATCGTGTGCGGCGGCTGCGGCAAACCGTTCCGCATCCCGGAGCCGGTGGCAGCGGCGAGCTGACAAGACGGCTGCTCGTGGCAGCCGTACGGATCGGCTCTCCTTCCCGCCCGGCGAGTGCGGCGCCGGGCGTCCCACAGTCGTGCTCGCGATCGCCGACCGTGTCCCTGGGGGCCCCGCGGGGTGTGGCACAATGTCTAGCTGTACTCGACAGTCGCACAGGACCCCTCTCTCCTCCGGCTGACGCGTCCATCGGGCACTCGGGTACCGCAACCCCACGCGGCGACTCCGCCGTGCCCAACACGTCAATTCCAGGAGAACTCACTCCCGTGGCAGTCAAGATCAAGCTGAAGCGTCTGGGCAAGATCCGTTCGCCTCACTACCGCATCGTCGTCGCCGACTCCCGTACCCGCCGTGACGGCCGGGCCATCGAGGAGATCGGCAAGTACCACCCGACCTACAACCCGTCGGTCATGGAGGTGGACGCCGATCGCGTCGCCTACTGGCTGGGTGTCGGCGCGCAGCCGACCGAGCCGGTGCTCGCCATCCTGAAGAAGACCGGCGACTGGCAGAAGTTCAAGGGCGAGCCGGCCCCCGCGCCGCTCCTCGTCGCCGCGCCGAAGGCCGAGCGTCCGTCGTTCGAGGGCCTCGGCTCCGACGACGACAACAAGGGTGAGGCCATCACCCAGAAGAAGAAGGCTGAGAAGAAGGACGAGGCGGCTGCTGAGTCCGCCGAGTCGACCGAGGCCTGAGCAGCATGCTCGAAGAGGCGCTTGAGCACCTCGTGAAGGGCATCGTCGACAACCCCGACGATGTGCAGGTGGCCTCGCGCGACCTGCGCCGCGGGCGCGTGCTGGAGGTCCGGGTGCACCCCGACGACCTCGGTAAGGTGATCGGCCGCAACGGCCGCACCGCGCGCGCTCTGCGTACCGTCGTGGGCGCCATCGGCGGCCGCGGTGTCCGCGTCGACCTCGTCGACGTGGACCACGTCCGCTGACGCTTCATAGCAACCGGCTCGGGCCGGGGAGGGCCACTGGGCCGTCCCCGGCCCGCAGTCGTATGACAGGAGATCTGTACTCGTGCAGTTGGTAGTCGCACGGATCGGCCGTGCTCATGGCATCAAGGGCGAGGTCACCGTCGAGGTGCGGACCGACGAGCCGGAGTCGCGGCTCGCGCCGGGCGCCGTCCTGGCCACCGACCCGGCGTCCGCCGGGCCGCTCACCATCGCCACCGGCCGCGTGCACAGCGGCCGTCTCCTTCTGCGTTTCGAGGGCGTCGGCGACCGCACCGGCGCCGAGGCGCTGCGCAACACCTTGCTCATCGCCGACGTCGATCCGGAGGAGATGCCGGAGGACGAGGACGAGTACTACGACCATCAGCTCATCGACCTCGACGTGGTCACCGAGGACGGCACGGAGGTGGGCCGGATCACCGAGATCTCCCACCTGCCCTCCCAGGACCTCTTCATCGTGGAGCGCCCGGACGGCAGCGAGGTGCTGATCCCGTTCGTGGAGGAGATCGTCAGTGAGATCGACCTGGCCGAGCAGAGGGCGGTCATCACCCCGCCGCCCGGCCTGATCGACGACCGCGCCGAGATCGCCTCCGCGAGGGACGAGGCCACGGAGGCTTCCGCACGCGACGAGGACGAGAGCGCATGAGGCTCGACGTCGTCACGATCTTCCCGGAGTACCTGGAACCGCTGAACGTCTCCCTCGTCGGCAAGGCCCGCGCGCGCGGCCGACTCGACGTGAACGTCCACGACCTGCGCTCCTGGACCTACGACCGGCACAACACGGTCGACGACACCCCCTACGGCGGCGGCCCCGGCATGGTCATGAAGACCGAGCCCTGGGGCGACGCCCTGGACACCGTGCTGGCCGACGGCTACGAGTCGGGCGCGCACAGCCCCGCCCTGATCGTGCCGACCCCGAGCGGCCGCCCCTTCACCCAGGAACTCGCCGTCGAACTGTCGGAACGCCCCTGGCTGGTCTTCACCCCGGCCCGCTACGAGGGCATCGACCGCCGGGTCATGGACGAGTACGCGACCCGGATGCCGGTCTACGAGGTGTCCATCGGGGACTACGTCCTCGCCGGCGGCGAGGCGGCCGTTCTGGTGATCACCGAGGCCGTGGCCCGACTGCTGCCCGGCGTGCTCGGCAACGCCGAGTCGCACCGGGACGACTCCTTCGCCCCCGGCGCCATGGCCAACCTCCTGGAGGGGCCGGTCTATACCAAGCCGCCCGAGTGGCGGGGCCACGGCATCCCGGACGTGCTGCTGAGCGGCCACCACGGCAGGATCGCGCGCTGGCGGCGGGACGAGGCGATGCGCCGCACCACCGTCAACCGGCCCGACCTGATCGAGCGCTGCGACCCCGCGACGCTCGACAAGAAGGACCGCGAGATGCTCTCCATCCTGGGCTGGTCCCCGGACCCGGAGGGCCACTCGTCCGGGCGGTTTTGGCGCAGGAGCGACGGCGTGGAACAATAGGCCGCTGTTGTGCGTCCGTCCGGCGTGCGCCCCTGCCACAGGGGGACACGACGCCCGTTCCGACCCGCACGGCAGACCCCTTCGAACATCTAGTTCCGTTGATGACCTGTGGCATCAGCGAAGAAAGCAGACGAAATGTCCCACCTGCTCGACACCGTCGACTCCGCGTCGCTGCGCACCGACGTCCCGGCCTTCCGCCCGGGTGACACCGTCAACGTGCACGTCCGCGTCATCGAGGGCAACCGCTCGCGTGTGCAGCAGTTCAAGGGCGTCGTGATCCGCCGCCAGGGTTCGGGCGTCCGCGAGACCTTCACGGTCCGCAAGGTCTCCTTCTCCGTCGGCGTGGAGCGTACCTTCCCGGTGCACACCCCGATCGTCGAGAAGATCGAGCTCGTCACCCGCGGTGACGTGCGCCGCGCCAAGCTGTACTACCTCCGTGAGCTGCGCGGCAAGGCCGCGAAGATCAAGGAGAAGCGCGACAACTGAGCGCCTGCCCGGAGTCGTGACGGGGCCGGATAGCATCTGGCCCCGATGGACACCGAAGCACAGCCCGCCGAACGCGACCGCTCCCGCCCACCCGGTACACCGGGTACGCGGGGCCGGTCGCGTTTCGCGTTGGCCCCGTTCGCCGAGCGGGTGCCCGGCGGCCGGTTCACCCTGGCACTCCTCACCTGCCTCGCCTTCCTGCTGCTCCTGAGCACGTTCGTGGTGCGGCCTTTCGACATCCCGAGCGGCTCCATGGAGCGTGGTCTGAACGTCGGGGACCGGGTGCTCGTGAACAAGTTGGCGTACCGTTTCGGTGCCCGCCCGAGCCGCGGTGACGTGGTGGTGTTCGACGGGACCGGCTACTTCGGGCACGCCGACTACGTCAAGCGCGTTGTGGGGGTGGGAGGCGACCATGTGGTCTGCTGCGACAGGGAGGGGAGGATCGAGGTGAACGGCCACCCGGTCGACGAGACGGGGTTCCTCTTCCCGGGGAACAGCGCGTCCGACGTGCCCTTCGACGTGGTGGTGCCCGACGGCCGCCTCTTCCTGCTCGGTGACCACCGCGCCCGCTCCAGCGACTCCCGCGACCACCTCGGCTCGCCCGGCGGCGGCATGGTCCCCGTGGAGGACGTGGTGGGCCGCGCCGACTGGATCGTCTGGCCGTACGGCCACTGGACGCGCATCGAGCGCCCCGGCGCCTACGCACACGTACCTGCCGCGGAGGCCGCGCATGGGTAACCGGGCACGGCCGCGCGGGGTCACCGGCGCTGCCGCCGACAATCCGCTGCCCACCGGCGCCCGCCGGACCTCCCGGCCGAGCGCCGGCCGCTCGCGTGCGGAGCGGCGCAAGCTCCAGCGCAAGGTGAAGCGCAGACGCAGGCGGTCGGCGGTGCGGGAGATCCCGCTGCTGCTCGGGGTGGCGGTGCTGATCGCGCTGGTGCTGAAGACCTTCCTGGTGCAGGCGTTCGTCATCCCCTCCGGCTCGATGGAGCAGACGATCCGGATCGGGGACCGGGTGCTGGTCGACAAGTTCACCCCCTGGTTCGGCTCCCGGCCGGCGCGCGGCGACGTGGTGGTCTTCCACGATCCGGGCGGCTGGCTCACCGGCGAGGAGGCGCCGGAGAAGAACGACCCGGTCGTGGTCAAGCAGGTCAAGGAGGGCCTGACCTTCATCGGCCTGCTCCCCTCCGACAACGAGAAGGACCTGATCAAGCGGGTCATCGGGGTCGGCGGCGACCACGTGAGGTGCTGCGACGCGCAGGGCCGGGTCACGGTCAACGGCGTCCCGCTCACCGAGGGCGCGTACATCTATCCCGGCAACGCGCCCTCCGCGACGTCTTTCGACATCACGGTCCCCAAGGGCCGCCTGTGGGTGATGGGCGACCACCGGGGCAACTCCGCGGACTCCCGCTTCCACCAGAACACGCCGTACGGCGGGACCGTCTCGGAGGACTCGGTCGTCGGCCGGGCGATGTTCATCGGCTGGCCCTTCGCGCACTGGACGCGCCTGGACGAACCTAAAACCTTCGCAAGCGTCACCGACGCGGCGTCCGGGGCGAGTGCCGCCCAGGCCCCGTCGCATAGGGTTGCCCCCTACGATCCGAACGGACTGACCCAGCTCCCGACCCCTGCGGAACTCCCGCTCGTTATGGGAGTGGTGAGCCTGCACCGTGCATGGGGCAGGCGGCGGCACAGAGTAAGGAGTTGGCGTGGGGGATGTGGCGGTTGGCGCACGGTCGGGGCACGACGGCGAGGAGCACCGCGGGCACCCCGTGGGGTCCGACGCCTCGGCCCCGAACGGCGCCGGGAACTCCGGGGACGGCTTCGCGGCGGCCGGTGACGGCACCCCGCCCGGCCCGCCCCCGCGTACCGACGAGGACGGTGGCGGCGGCGGTGCCGCGCGCCGGCCGGAGAAGCAGCGTTCGTTCTGGAAGGAACTGCCGATCCTCGTCGGCATCGCGCTGGTACTGGCCCTGCTGATCAAGACGTTCCTGGTCCAGGCGTTCTCGATCCCGTCCGACTCGATGCAGAACACCCTCCAGCAGGGTGACCGCGTCCTGGTGGACAAGCTCACCCCCTGGTTCGGCTCCGAGCCCGAGCGCGGCGAGGTCGTCGTCTTCCACGACCCCGGCCAGTGGCTGGCGGGCGAGCCGACGCCGGAGCAGAACGCGGTGCAGAAGGCGCTGAGCTGGATCGGCCTGATGCCGTCCGCCGAGGAGAAGGACCTCATCAAGCGGGTGATCGGTGTCGGTGGCGACACGGTCGAGTGCCAGGGCAGCGCGCCGCTGAAGGTCAACGGCAAGGCGCTCGAAGAGCCGTACGTCTACCCCGGCAACACGCCGTGCAGCGTCGACGACCAGGGCGGACAGTTCAAGGTCAAGGTGCCCAAGGGCTACATCTGGGTGATGGGCGACCACCGCCAGAACTCGCGGGACTCCCGGTACAACCAGACCGACGAGAACCACGGCATGGTGCCGGTCAAGGACGTCGTCGGACGCGCGATCGTGAAGGCGTGGCCCATCAACCGCTGGGGCACCCTGCCGATCCCGGACACCTTCGGCCAGCCCGGGCTGGACAACCAGAGCTCCGCCGCCTCGCTGCCGTACGCGCCGGGCGCCGGTGCGGTCGCGCTCGTGGTGCCGGTGGCGCTCCTACGCCGCCGCAGGGCGTCCCGCCCCGCCGCAGCCAAGGCCGCGCGCGAGGCGTGAGTCACGGGCACCGCCGAGGGCGGTGTTTCCCGGAGACCCGGTGAAGAACCGGTCACCGGGGGACACCGCCCTCGCGGCGTTCCGGCCCGGTGTGCTACCAAAGGCGGATCGTGGCAGGCCGGGCGACCCCGGCGGAGGGGACCGGGAGACGACATGGCAAGTGCCCAAGGCGCGCATTCCAGGGGCGGCCCCGGCGGGAAAGTGTCGGGCGTGGCGGTGGCCGTAGGCCTGCTGCTCTTCCTGGCCGGCTTCGGCTGGGCCGCGGTGACCTACCTGCCCTACACCGTGCCGACCAGCTCGATGACCCCGACCATCGACGCCGGGGACCGGGTGCTGGCCCAGCGGGTCGACGGCGCGGACGTGCGCCGGGGTGACGTGGTGGTGTTCAGCGACAAGACCTGGGTGACCGGTGCCGACGTGGTCAAGCGGGTCGTCGCGGTCGGCGGGGACACCGTCGCCTGCTGCACGGACGGCAAGCTGAGCGTCAACGGCAGGCCGGTCGACGAGCCCTATCTGCCCAAGGGCACCCCGGCCGAGATCAAGGGCTTTCCGACGGTGACCGTGCCCGAGGGCCGCCTCTTCCTGCTCGGCGACGAGCGCCAGGGCTCGCTGGACTCCACCGCCCACCTCACCGACGCCGCCGGGGGCACGGTGAGCCGCGGCGCGGTGCACGCCCGCGTGGACTCCGTGGTCTGGCCGATGCGGGGCATGCTGTCCCGGCCGACCGGGTTCGAGGTGCTGGGCGCGCTGTCGGAGCCGGGTCCGCTGCCGCTGATCGAGGTGATGATCGTCGCCGGTGCGGTGCTGGTCCTGGGCGGCGCCGCCTACGGCCCGGTCGCGGCACGCGTGGGCCGATCCCGGACCCGGAGCAGCGCGGAGCCCGTCCATGCCGGCTGAGGACAGCTCCACGGGCGAGGCGCGCAAGGTCGCCCGCGTGGTGCTGCTCGACCCCGCGGACCGGGTCCTGCTGCTGCACGGCCACGAGCCGGACGACCCGGCCGACGACTGGTGGTTCACTCCCGGCGGCGGGCTGGAGGGCTCCGAGACCCGCGAGCAGGCCGCACTCCGGGAGCTGGTCGAGGAGACCGGCATCACCGAGGTCGACCTGGGCCCCGTGCTGTGGCGCCGCCGGTGCTCCTTCCCGTTCGCAGGGCGCCGCTGGGACCAGGACGAGTGGTACTACCTGGCCCGTACGGCACAGACGGCGACGACCGCCCTCGGGCTGACCGAGCTGGAGCGGCGCAGCGTGTCCGGAGCGCGCTGGTGGACGTGCCGGGAACTCGAGCGGGCGCATGAGACGGTGTACCCGACCAGGCTCGCCGGGCTGCTGCGCACGCTGTTCGACGAGGGTCCCCCGGCCACGCCCGTGACCCTCGACACGGAAATCGTCTGAGGGTTCGCCGGGCTGGCGCACAATGGGGGGATCGCACGGCTGAAGGGGAAGCTGCCATGAGCGCCGAGGACCTCGAGAAGTACGAGACCGAGATGGAGCTGAAGCTCTACCGGGAGTACCGCGACGTCGTCGGTCTGTTCAAATACGTGATCGAGACGGAACGGCGCTTCTACCTCACCAATGACTACGAGATGCAGGTGCACTCGGTCCAGGGCGAGGTGTTCTTCGAGGTGTCGATGGCCGACGCCTGGGTGTGGGACATGTACCGGCCGGCGCGGTTCGTCAAGCAGGTTCGGGTGCTGACGTTCAAGGACGTGAACATCGAGGAGCTGAACAAGAGCGATCTGGAGCTGCCGAGCGGCTGATGCCGAGCGGCTGATGCCGAGCGGCTGATGCCGACCGGCCGGGGCCGGTGAGCCGGGGGTGGGTCACTCACACGGGTGGCGGAGATGTCCACAAGCGCGGCTCCGTCCACCAAGATCCACCTCTTTCCGTGTGCCCCGTCACGGTGGGTGCCGGAGGTGGTGCCGACATGAACAGGGCACGCGGTGGACTGGGCAGGTACGGCGAGGATCTGGCCGCGCGGCGGCTGACCGAGGCCGGCATGAGCATCCTGGAGCGCAACTGGCGCTGCGGACGCTCGGGAGAGATCGACATCGTCGCGCGCGACGGCGGCACGCTGGTCGTGTGCGAGGTGAAGACCCGGCGCGGCGGCGAGTTCCAGCACCCGATGGCCGCCGTCACGCCCGAGAAGGCGCGACGGCTGCTGGACCTGGCCGAACGATGGATCCACACGCACGGGGGAGCACCCCCGGACGGGGTCCGGGTAGATCTGGTCGGGGTACTGCTGCCCCGGCGCGGGGCGCCCGCCGTGGAGCACGCGCGGGGGGTGGCCTGAATGGGATTCGCCCGTACCTGCTCGGTGGCCCTGGTCGGGGTCGAGGGCGTCCTCGTCGAGGTCCAGGCCGGCCTGGAGCCCGGAGTGGCCGCCTTCACCCTGGTGGGGCTGCCGGACAAGAGCCTCTCGGAGAGCCGGGACCGGGTCCGGGCCGCCGTGGTGAACTCCGGCGGTGAGTGGCCGCAGAAGAAACTCACCGTGGGACTGAGCCCCGCCTCGGTACCCAAAGCCGGCTCCGGGTTCGATCTAGCGAATCCATGCGAAACACAGTTCTCTCGTGCCAGGCTGAGGCATGGCCTCCGACGCACTCGGCATCCCCACCCGCGCAATCATCTACTGCCGCATCAGCCGCGACCGCGAAGGCGCCGGCCTCGCCGTGGAACGCCAGCGCGAGGACTGCGAGGCCCTCGCCACGCAGCTCGGGCTCGAGGTCGTCGCCTGCTACACCGACAACGATCTGAGCGCCTACTCGGGCAAGCCGAGGCCCGGATACCAACAGCTCCTCGTAGACCTGCGAGAGGGCCGCGCAGACACCGTGCTGGCCTGGCACACCGACCGCCTCCACCGCTCCCCGGCAGAGCTGGAGGAGTACATCGACGTATGCGAGCCCAGCGACCGGTCTCGTAGCGTCCAGACCCGGACCGTCGTGGCGGGCAACCTCGACCTCTCCACCGCCACCGGCCGGATGATCGCCCGCCAGCTCGGCGTCCAGGCCCGCTACGAGGTAGAGCGGATGATCGAGCGGCAGAAACGCAAGCGCGACGAGATGGCCAAGAACGGCCAGTACCTCGGCGGGCGCCGGCCCTTCGGGTACGAGCCCGACGGCGTCACCCCACGGTCCCTCGTCTGCCACCAGTGCGGACTGCTGGAACCGTCCGACTTCACCATCACGATCTCCTGCCTCGCCTGCGGCGCCGTCGACGGATTCGACGGATGGGCGTGCACCAAGTGCCAAGAGCCCCACGGGCGGCACGTGTGGGCCAACTGCCGCGGCTGCGGAAAGCCGGCTGAAGTCCTGGCGGACAGCGAGTTCGCGCGTATCCGGCAGGCGTCGGAATCCGTTCTGGCTGGCGCCTCCCTGCGTTCGATCGCAGCAGCCTGGAACGCCATGGACCCGCCGATACTCACCAGCACCGGTGTCCGATGGCTACAGACCGAGGTGCGGTCCATGCTGCTGCGCTGCCGTAACGCTGGGATCTTCCGGCACAGGGGGGAGGAGGCGGGACCGGCGAACTGGCCGGCGCCGCTGGACGAGCCGACCTGGCGGAGCCTCGCCGCGCTCATCGAGGACCCGGCCCGGCGTACGTCGCCCGGCGGTGAACGCAAGTACCTCGGTTCCGGGATCTACGAGTGCGGCAAGTGCTCGGCGAAGGCACGCGTGGTGACGAGTAACCGGGCCGCCCGTGGAGTACACGAGGCCGCGTACTCATGCCGAGCGAACAAGAACCACTTCGTGCGGAAGGTCGAGCCGGTGGACCAGTACGTGCAGCTGCTCGTGCTTGAGCGGCTGAGCCGGCCAGACGTGGCCGATGTCCTGGCCGCGCGTGAGGACCCCGTGGACGTGAGCGGTGCGCAGCGGCAGATGCGGCAGGCCCGGCAGACCCTGGACGCGCTCGCGGCGGCGCTCGGCGCGGGGGAGATGGACCTTCAGGAGTGGAAGGTCGCCCGGCAGAGCGCGCGTGGCCGGCTGGAGGCTGCCGAGGATGTGCTGACTCGCGCCGTCAAGGCGAATCCCGTGGCGGGGCTGCTGGGCGCGGAGGACGTGGAGGCCGAGTGGGGTCGGCTCGGCCTGTCGCGGCAGCGGGCGGTGGTGTCGTACCTGATGACGGTGAGGATGTATCCGGGGCGACGGGGTCGCCTGCCGGGTGGCACGTACTTTGACGCGGACTCGGTGGAGATCGTCTGGAAGTAGGGTGACGCCCCCACTCCGGGGTGTCGGGGTGGGGGCGTCGTGGCTGGACCGCCGTAAGCCTGGGGGGCGAGGAGGTCCGGCCGGTCTGTGTACTGCTCACCTTTAGCCGGTTGTTGCAGTGCGGCAATAGTGTCGCCTGCATATCACTCGAACGTGTGTTTTCGCTGGTCAGGTCTTGTGTTTTGCCTGAGAGTTCTTCGCAAAATGTACCAGCGGTGGTACAGACACTGATCAAGATATTGACCAGCGTGTACGTGTGCCGTCAGACCCGATGCCCGCATGGGTACTCACCCGCCGCAGGGCCATCGGGGACGCTGTCCGCGCCGCACGCAAGGCCCAGAAGCTGTCGCAAGAGAAGCTCGGCGAGCTGACTGGCCTCGACCGGAAGACCGTGAACCGGATCGAACAGGGCCACGCCACGCTGCTTGACCACATCATCCTCATCGCTGGTGCCGTCGACGTTCCCCTCGCCGACCTAGTAGGGCAACCGCCGCATGAAGCGGCCGCCCCCGCTGATGACGAGGGCGGCCGTGGGCAGCACGCGGGTTAGAGGTCGAACTGGCCGGCCTTCACGCCCTGGACGAACGCGCCCCACTCCTCCGGGGTGTAGCGGTGGATCGGGCCGGTCTTGTCCTTCGAGTCGCGGACCGCGCGCCCGCCGTCGGCGGTGACGGCGACTTCCACGCACGCGTTCTGGACGGAGTAGCTGGACTTCACGAAGACGAGGTTCTCGCTCATGGTGGTACCTCTCGGGTTGTGCGGACCGGCGCGGGAAGCGCCGGGGTGTGGGGGCTGCTACCGGATGACGGTCACTCGGTGCAGCTCGCGGACGGCGTGGCGGGCGACGACGAACGGCAGGGCGTCGGAGTCGTAGCCGACAAGGGCGTCCGGGTCGGGGGCGCCGGGCTGGCCGGGCCGGGGGTGGAGGGTGCCGCGGACGCCGATCGGGTCGGCCTCGCGCACGCGGAGGGTGATGTGGCCGTCGCGGAGGACCGGGCAGACGCGCGGCGCCAGCTCGGCGCAGACCGCGCACATGGGCGGGATCGCAGCGCGCACGCCCTCCCAGCTGGTGTCAGCCGGGGCGCCGAGCAGGGGTACCAGCCAGAGCATCCCGTCCTGGCCCCGGTCGGCGGGAGCGCGGCATCCCGCGCACAGCAGGCCGTCCATGGCGTCGCGCTGCCGGGCCGGGTGCAGCTCGGCGGTGTAGGCGGGCGGGCCGGTGGGGGTGCCTTCGCGCGCTTCCCACAGCAGGCCGTCTCGGTCGCGGCAGGCAGCATCCTGCGCAGGGTCGGCGTAGCTGACGCCGGCCGAGGTCACGATGACGGGCACGGGCAGGCCCTGCTCCCCGGTGCGGGGTAGCACGTAGGGCATCAGCACCGGGTGTCCCCGAGGCGGGCCAGGCGGAGGGCATCAACACGCAGCCGGTGGAGGCCGCCGCCGATGGGGCAGTCCTTCCACCGTTCGCTGTCGTGGCAGGGCTCGCAGTTGATGGAGTGCGGGGCGAGCGCCAGGAAGGCGCGTTCGGCGACGCACGGCCAGCACGCCTGGGGGAAGACATGCACGCCCTCGTGCATGACCTCTCCGAGGTCGACGGCACTGGCGAGTTGAAGCGGTCCGCCTCCCCAGACGCAGGCGCGTCCGGCGGCCTGGCCCGGGGTGAGGGTGGCGAGGTCAGGGAGTGGCAACAGCGCCAGGAGGTCCGGCGTGATTGGACTCGTGGTGCCATGCAGCATCGCTGCGCCTCCCCGATTCGCGGTGATCCTCACATCGGGGACCGTAGGGGTGACGCAGCGTGGTCAGGGGCACAGTTTGTGCCCCTTGCTCAGGCGGCCAGGAGACCGAGCTTCACGGCGAGGTCGGACGCACGGCGCCGTCGGGACGGGCTCTTAGATTCCGCCTCTTCCAGCACGATGCTCTTGGCGTAGCCGTTGTACCGGATCGTCTCGGGTGCAGCCTCATGCGCCTGTGCGAGGGTGGCCAGCGCTACATCAGGCTGTCCGTCGAGCTGGTAGCCGCGGGCCTCCTCGATCCGGTGCCGGGCCCGCCGTGGGCGGGACGGGATCACCACGGCGTCCGCAGCGGCGGCCTGTCGCACCGACTCGCCGCCCTGGTGGAGCTCCACGGCGATCGTCACCGCGTGCGCGCCGATGATGGCCTGTGAGAACGAGGTGATCGGGTGGTAGTAGCTCGAGGGCAGCCGGGCCGCCATGTCGCGGGCCTGGTCCCAGTACCGCCAGGCGGTGCCCGTCTCGCCGCGCCGGGCGGCCGTGTATCCGGCCTCGAAGGTGAGCGCTCCTGCGATGGCGAGCACATCATGCCGGGCGTCAGGAAGCTGCGGGCGAAGATGCTCGAGGGTCTGGCGGGTGACGTCGTCGGCTGCGTCGAAATGGGCCGAGTCGCGGTGTGCCTGTGCGGCCAGCCACGCGGCGACGCCGACCGCGTGCGGGTCCTCGGACTCCTGAGCAGCGATCAGACCGCGCTCGGCGACGCGCCAGAGCAGGGCCACATCGGGCTGGTAGGCGACGAAGAACTGGCTCAGGCTGTAGACCTCGGCGAGGATCGCGTGCGCTGCGCGCCGCCCGGCGGTGGTGTCCGCTTGCCGGACCGCGGCTTGGGCGTCCCGGATCAGGTCGGGCAGCAGCGCGCCCACAACGTCCCGGTGGTTCGGCGCCGAGTGTCGAGCGGACCAGGCGCGAGCAAGCCGGGCCTGGAGGTGCGCGGCTGGCGGTGCCTCGCGGCGGGCTCCGAGCGGGAACGCGTCGACGGCCGCTTTCACCTCGGGGAGGCGTGGGTGGCCGGGGCCGGTGAACAGGCCGACCTGCACGGACTGATCCCCGGTGAGGTCGGACAGGTCGCGGACGCGGAGGATCTCGGCGAGCCTCAGTACGACGTCCAGCTTCGGTGTTTTCAGCCGCCCGGTCTCCATCCCTTTCACCCAGGACCCGGAGCGGCCGGCGAGTCCGCCGAGCTGCTCGCGGGTCAGGCCCCGCCTGGTGCGGAGAATCTGAAGCCGTTGGCCGAAGACCAGCGGGTCGGCGTACGGGTCGGGGGTAGCATCAGATGGCACGGTCTCGCCCCTCCACTCTGAACAGGTCGCACTGCCAGAGTATGGGGCGGGACCTTCTTCATGGGCGCAGTTGGTGGAGCGTTCCCCGGACATGACGAAACGGCCCCGCCCTCCCGAAGGAGAGCGGGGCCGGTCAGTTCAGGTCGTCCCACGGGGACAGATCGAGATCCGGGGGCGGGGGCGGGGGCTCCGCACCGGTCCGGCGCAGCGCCTCGCGCAGGTCCCGAACGTAGGACAGCAGTATCCGCTGGGACCGCTTCAGGTCGGTGATCTCTCGCTCCATCTCCTCCCGCTCCTTGTCGAGCCGCTTAGTGATCGACTCGAACGTGGGCACCCGCGTCTGCTCCCGCGCGGCGGCCCGGCTCGTCACCCCGGTGTAGACGGTGCCGAGCAGCGCCAGCAGCGCCACCCCCAGGGCGCCGGCCGTACCGCTACTCACGTCTCACCTCCAGCTCGGCCGGCACGGGTGTCTCTCCCCGCCAGCCCGCGACGATGAGCAGGCGTAGCGCGGCGAATCCCCACGTTGCCGCGCCCGACCAGGCGCCGGGGTAGCTGCCGGACAGGTAGGCGCCGAGGTAGGCGACGCCCCACAGCAGGGGCGGGTACATGGCGCCGGTGAAGCCCACCCACATCCAGGCGTCCCGGCCGGCCGCGGCCGCGGCCAGGGCGACGGCGGATCCACCGATCCACGCCCACCCCCAGGCGGAGATGGGCGCCACGTTGGCGAGGACGGCGGCGGACCGTACGGTCTGCGGGCGCGGGTCCTGGACGACCTGCACGCCGTAGAGGAGCCAGCCGAGGCCCGCGGCGAGCAGGTAGGCGCGGCGCCGGGCCTGTGTGGTGCGGAGCCAGGGCCGCCGCCGCGCCCGCATCAGACGCCTGCCGCCGTGCTTGCGCTGTTCCTCGCGCCGATCATGCGGGCGGCGACCCCCTTCACCAGGGAGACGGCGGCAGCGAGACCGGCGGTGCCGGCGCCCTCCCAGAAGGAGACGTGCAGCATGTCGGCCGGGCCGCCTGCGAGGGCGACCGCGCCGGCCGCGCCGAGGAAGGTCCAGATGACGCGCTCGGTCAGGTCGCGGGCGTACGTGGACGCGGTCTTCACGACGGTGTCGGCGTTGGGCAGGTTGATCTCGGCCATGTCAGGCCCCTTTCTTCTCCAGCGCGGTGACGCGCTTCTCCAGATCGGTCAGCCGCTGCTCGGTGGTGCGCGGCTGCGTGGGGGGCTTCGGGGTGGTCGGCGCGCTGGGGGACCACGACGCGGCGTGCTTGAGCCGCTCGGCGATGAGGGTGCGGATCGTGGGCATGGCCACGTCGGCGCCGCCGGGCGAGACACGCGGGTCCACCTTCGTGTTCGTCCACTCCTTGTGGCCGATCACAGACGGGGCGCTCCAGCCGTACTCCCGGCAGATCGCGGCGCCCGCGCGGACCATGGCGTCCCGCTGGACGGAGGGCCAGGGGTCCTTGCCGTCGCCGAGGTTCTCGCACTCGAAGCCGTAGAAGTGCACGTTGCCGTCTGCGTTGTTCTCGTTCGGCGAGGGCGTCGCCTTCTCGGCGACCACGGCCGTCAGCACGTCGTCGTCGCCCTTGCCCGCATGGTTCGCGCGTCCTGCCGAGACGAGGTAGACCGTGCCGTCCTTGGCGATGACGCCGTGGCACAGCGGTCCGGGCAGATCGGGGTAGCCGTTGTAGCACTGGGCGACGGTGGACGCGGTGCCCTTGGTGACGGTGTGATGCATGATCACGCCGTTGATGGGGCCCCAGCCGCCGTGGCCGGCGCGGTCGTGGTGGCGCCAGTCCTTGTACTCCACGACGCGCAGGCCCTCGGCCTTGAGTACGGCGAGCAGCCGGTCTGCGGTCATCGGTGTGGCCATGAGGTGGTCCTTTCAGAGGAGTCGGGCGTAGCGGGGCGAGCAGCCGATGGCGCCGCCGCCGCCGTACTTGCCGCCGGTCGTGGCGCCCGAGGTGCGGCGCACCTGGACTTGGACTTTGGCCTGCGAGGCAGTCAGGTACGGGGTGAGGTCGACCGTGGTCGTGATGATCTGGAAGGCGAACGTGGCCGGGATGGTGCCGGACGCCACCACCGCGCCTTCCAGCAGCACCTGCCAGGCGCCGCCCGTGTTGGTGGTGCCGACCACATCGCCGATGGCGACCAGGCCGAGCGCGAGGGTCGCGGTGCGCGGGCTGAGGATCGTCTCCCACACGGTGGTGAAGCTGGTGCCGTCCTCGTAGACGAGGCCGCGCAGGGAGGTTGGGAAGAATGGCAGTTCGTCGCGTTCCCGGCCGGACCTTCGGAGATCGGCCACCTGCTCCCTCAGCTCGGCGAGCTGCTGGAGGAAGTCCGGGGTCTTCTGCACCTTCGGCACGTCACACCCCCACGCAGGTCAGGCGGATGCGCTCGGGACCGTTGACGCTGGTGTTCTCGATGGAGGCGATGCGCAGCGTGCCTTGACGGCCGTTCGGGGACTGGGGTTCGGGGTCGATGACGAACAGCGCCTCGTCCCCCACGCTGTAGCTGCCGAAGGCGGGGTCCGCGTCGGCGGACACCTCGAAGGTGGGCTGCACCTGCGAGCCGCTCGCGGCCTCCAGGTCGGCGTTGGCCAGGCCCTGCACCTGCGCGGCATCCACTACGCCCTCGTAAGTGGCCACGCCCTCCAGCAGCGGCCAGCCCGCATCGAGCATGTCCTGCGCGGTCGCGGTCCGGATCACCTTCGCCTCACCGCTGCCGCCGCCGAGGCCGGACATCTCCGTCACCAGCGACGTGCCGTCCTCGGGCCAGTCGTACGACAGGATCGACCCGAACCCGCCGCCCTTGGAGAACACGAGGCCGGACTCGCTGACCGTCCGGCCGCGGCGTGGGAACCATGTGCGGACCCGGCGGTACCTGGCGGGTGGCTCGTTGTTCGCGGAGGTCGTCCAGCCCACCTCTACGCCGAAGTCGAAACCGTCGTCCGCGGCCGCGAGTTCGGCGATCGACTTGTAGATTTCGGGCCGCTCGTAGCCGAAGTAGGTGGCCGTGCGGGCGATGCCGTCGCCCGGCGCGGTCAGCGGGTTGATGTTGATGCCGATGCTCCCGCCGGGCTGGTCGCCCGCGTAGCGCAGCAGAGACCAGACGATGAACTTCTGGTCGGCGTAGATTCGCTGCCCGCCGTCCTGCACGTACGAGGGGTCGATCAACAGGGATGTGTCGGTGGACAGCGTCTTCTTCACGTAGCGGTGCTGGTAGTAGCTGAGGAACTCGGCGGCCTGGATCTGCTTGCCGCCGGTCGTGTCCTGCCGGGTCCAGACGATGCCGCCCCACATGAGCACCCCGTCCCGGTCGACGTAGACGGCGGTGCGCGCGGGCTTGCTCGCGGTCTCCGGATCGAGCGGCAGGGTCTCGGAGTTGTAGGGGATGGTGCCGGTGAGGGTGCCGATCCCGTTCAGCTCGAAGCTGTACGAGACGGCGGACATGGGCAGTTCGGCGAGCAGCTCGTCCGTGCGCAGGTCGCAGAACAGGTAGGTGTACGTGTGCTGCGGCTGCTCCCGGTCGGCGGCGGCGAGCTCGGCGCGGAGCATCGTCATGTCCGTCACGAGGCGGCCTCGTACTGGCCATTGACGGTGAACCGCATGCCCGACCCCCACGTGAACGGGGTGACGGAGTCGGCGATGCCGGTACCGGCCGTCGTGCTGCTGTCGATGCGGGGGCTGTCCAGGTAGATGCTGAACGTGTCGGCCGGGCTGTTGACCTGGGCCAGGGCGTTGGAGGCGCGGGAGCCGTTGCCCGGCTCCAGGGAGACCTTGCCGATCGGGGCGCCCGCCACGGCCGCCGTGGTGGGGAGGGCGAATGTCCAGTTGTCGGAGCCGGTCGCGCCCGCCCCGAAGTTGGTGCTCGAGCCGAACGTGATGTTCATGTAGAAGAGAATCGTTCGGCCGATGCGGGTGTACCGGCAGTCGATCGTCGCGTTGCCGTATGACGGGGTGTGCTGCCCGTTCGCCGTCGTCCACGCAGGGGTGTACGAGGTCCACACCCCCGGTGCCTTTTGCACCTCGCCCTGCGAGCCGTCGCTCTTGCCGTACAGCAGACGGTCCGTGTCCGTCAGGTACAGCATCTGCCCCGGGTGAAGCCGGGACGGCGCCCCCGCCGAGGACACCGGCACCACGCCGCCCGCAGCCACCGCGTAGTTCCGCAGGTCGGTGATGTTGGCCGCCGAGACGCTGGTCTGCGACGGGCCGAGGCTGATGTCCGCCAGCACCTGCGCATTCGGCGGGAGGGTGCCCCGGACCGTGGCGCCGGCCGTCGCGGCGTACGGGCCCTGGATGACCTCCAGCCGCCACTCGGAGAGGGCGCCCGCATACTCGGCGTCGTAGGCGGACGCGATCACGGTGTCCTTGCGGTACTGCCCGGCCCCGCCCGCGGGCGCGATGGTCAGGGTTACGTCGCCGTCGTTGGCGCAGATGTAGGTGCCGACGCCGCCCGTGTCGTGCTGGTCGATGAACACGAACCCGCCGCTGACGATCACGGTCATGTTCGGGGTGGCCGCGGGCCTGACCTTCATCTGGTAGTTCTGGTAGCTGGGCTTGACGCCCTGCCGGATGCGCAGCGGCGTCGCTTCGTCCGCCGCGAAGCCGGGGTAGCTGAGCAGACCGCTCAGGGCCAGCCGGTCGTTACGTGCCGGGTAGCTGCCAGCCTGCATCCAGGCCGGGGGGTTGATCACAGCCACGGGGTGGCCTCCTTCCTACAGGCTGGTGTCACGCCAGGTGACGGTCAGCAGGGACGATTGGCCAGGGGCGCCCGGCAAGGCGTTCCCCCGGTAGGCGAGTTCGTTGACGCCCGGACACAGCACCGGCCACGCCGATCCGGCGCGCACCCACGACCGGCGCGGGCTCGTGCCCATGAGCAGCACGGCCCGGGAGCGGGTGTCGATGGTGAGGTACTCACCCGCCTGGAGGGTGGCGTCCAGGGTGAGGATGCCGCCGGTCGTGACCTGCTCGATCGCGGGCGAGGCCACGGGCCCGTCGATGCGCAGCACCGGGAAGGCGGGCGACGCCCCGTCGTTGGTGGCGGTGAGGTGCCCGGACTGGCCGGCGGTGCCGTACGACCGCGGGTGCACCATCGGGTAGGTGCGGCCGGCGGAAGGGCTGTACGTGGTGGTGCTGGCCGACTGCTCCTCCAGCCCGTACAGGTAGGGGTCGGCGCAGTAGAACTCCAGCGCCGCGTCGCCGATGCTCCACAGGTACTCGGCGTCGTACGGGATGGACCGCTTGCGGATCTTGGCCCATACGAGCGTGCCCTGCTGGAGGAACTGGAGCGGCGCGGGCTGCGCCTGCGGCTGAGTGGCCGCGCGCAGGGCGAGGCTCAAGTCCCGAAGCTGGTCCGGGCTGTCGGTGTGGAGGCCGAGCCGCATGGTGATGACGCGGGCACCGGTCCAGTCGGGGCCGGTGTAGTCGCCGTGCTGGCCGGGCCGGTCCACGTCCTCGGCCCGGATCTCTGGCAGGTCGTCCAGACCCTCCAGCGCGGTCACCGCGTACGGCGTGCCGGGGCCGAACGTGAGGTCCCCCCACTGCACGCTGCCGAGTGCCTGCTGCGCCATCGGTCATCGCCTCCCCACGAGGCCCTGCCACGACAGGGCGCGCAGGATGCCGCCCGGCGTGGCGTCCCCGCCGTACATGTGGAAGTGGTTGTCCCCGCCCCCAGCGGCGCCCGCGCCCGCGTAGACGGCGGCGAGCTGTCCGCCGGTTGGTACGGCTGCGGTGAGCGCGCCGCCCACCCCGGACGCGGCCCGGAGCGCGCGGCCGGCCACGTCGGAGACGGCGCCGATCGCCCGGTGCGCGCTGCCCAGCACACCGCCGCGCAGGCCCTCCATGTCCATGGCGCCGATCTCGGCGAAGGCCCGCGACGGCGAGTGCGTCTTATGCACCTTCTTGGTGGTCTTCAACATGTTCCCGGCGATCTTCGCCATGGACTTCTCGATCGACTTCTCCTGCGACTTCAGCCCGGCCACGAGGCCCTGCGCCGCCCGGATGCCCGCGCCGTACAGGGCGTCACCCACGAGGTCGCCGGTCTTCTTCGCCGACGTGGCGAGCTGGCCTTGCAGATCGTTGATCTGCGTCAGCTCGGCCGGGGTCGCGCGGGCCAGCGCGGCAGCCGTGGCGGCGCCGCCCTCCACGCCCGCGTCCGCGATCTGCTGGAGCAGGTCACCGCGCAGCCCCGCCGCGCGGAGCTTGGCGATGTTGTCCTGGAATTCCTTCGTCTTCTTCAGCGCCTGCTGGAGCTCGACGGTGATCGCGGACACGGAGTTCACGTCGGCGTGGCCGGTCGTGATGTTGGCTTCCTGGAGGATGCCCGACGTGATGTCGCCCGCGACCTTGCTGCGCGACTTCGTCAGGCTGTCGAGCATCTTCTGCGCGCCGGTCAGCTTCTTGACCACGGCATCCCGCTTCTTCGCCAGCGCGTTCAGCTTGAGCGTGCCCCTGGCAATCGCCGCCTGCACGGCCGCGCCGGCCTTCTGCACCTGCCGGGCGTTGGCCATCTCCTTCTTGATCGCGTCCCGCTGCCGGTCCAGGTCCGCGATCTCCGAGCGCAGGGCCGACTTCGCCTTGCCGCCGCTGGTCCTGTTCAGCCGCTTGACCAGGGCCTCGCGGCGTCTCGCCAGCGATTCGAGCTTCGCCTGATCCTTGGCGATGACCGCGGCCATGTTCGTGCCGTACGCCTTCTGCGCCAGAGCGGCCAGCTTGGCGAGCGCGGCCTGCATCTGCTTCGTGGTGCCGGCGATGGCCTTCATCAGGCCGTCCGCCGCCCACGTCGCAAGATCCTTCGTCGTCTTCTGGAGCGTGGCGCGCAGGCTCGGCGTCGTCGCGGTGATGCCCTTGATCAGGCCCTGGATGAGCAGCCGGCCAGCGGGCGTGAGGATGGTGGCGTCTCGCTTCTTCGGGCCCTTCCAGTCCGTGAGCTTGCTGGTCAGGCCCTGGAGGGTGGACCGCACGGACCCGATCTGCGACTGGATACCGGAGATGAACCCGGAGATCAGTGAGGCGCCTGCCCCGCGCAGTACGCCGCCGAGCCCTCCGAGCGCACCGGATGCGAGGCCGGGCAGGCCACGCACCGTGGCCACTGCCGAGTCGACCTTGGCCCGAACCGAGCTGACCAGGGACTGCCCGGCCGACGACGCGGACGCCGCCAACCTGCCCGCCAGCGGGGACAGAGCCGCAATCGCCCGGTTCGGCAGTGCCGTGAACTGGCCCACCGCGCTCGCCACGAGCCCGGAGAATGCCGCCTTCGCGGCAGACACCGCCCCGTTCACGTTGCCCGACAGCAGCGCCGACAGGGCCCTAAGCGCGGGCACCGCCACGCCCGTGATGGCCTGCGCCAGGCCGCCGATCATGATGGACGCGAGGCTGGCCACGAGGGAGATCAGCGGGCCGAGAGCAGGCCCGGCGTGCGTCAGCATCTCGGTGGCGAACTGCGCCATGGCGGTGATGACCGGAGTGAGCGCCACGAGGAGCTGCCCGCAGGCGACACCGAGCTGCACCAGCGACGGCCCCACCTGCGTCAGGAGTTGGCCGATGAGCTGGAACTGCGTCGCCAGGTTCTGCGCGAGCATGTCGGCCAGCGGCGCGATCAGCGCAGGCAGTTGCGCAATGATCGGCGCGAGGGTGTCTTGCAGGATCGTTGCCACCTGCGCGACGACGGGCGCCATCGCCTCGAAGACGACGCGCGCCGCATCGAGCAGCGGCGTCAGTGCGGGCAGCAGGGAGGCGGCGAGCTGGCCGACCACCGGCAGCAGCGGGGCGGCGGCGGTGACCAGCGCGCCAACCGCCGTGGCAGCCGAGGCGAGCACCGGCCCGAGGGCGGTAATGATCGGGGACAGCCCCTCGCCCAACGCGGTGACCAGCGTCTGCACGGGTGGGCCGAGCGCAGTGAACACCGGGGCCACAGCACTCAGCGCCTGCGCGAGGAGCGGGGCCACGGTCTTACCGATGACGGCCATCGTCTCGAAGATCGAGCGGAGCCCGGACTGCACCTCAGGGCTTGCGGTGATGCTGGCCAGCGCCGCTGACACGTCCTGGAGGACGGACACCATGCCGCCCCCGCCGGGCGGCATCGCGTTGAAGACGTTGCCGATGATGGTGACGACGTTGCCACCAACCTCGGCAAGCTGCTTGATCAGGTCAATCGCGTGCTCGATGGCCTTCTGCATGGCGCCCGACTCGAACGCCTTGGACAGCTTTTCGCCGATGCGTGTCGCCGCGTCGCCCGCGCCCTCCGTCAGCCGCTCGAAGCTGGGGCCAGCCGCGGCGGCGATCTGGCCGAGGCTCTTCACCACGACGCCGGGCACGCCGGCCAAATTGTTCAGCCCCTGGCTTGCTGACCCGAGCGCCTGCCCCAGCGTGCCGTCCTTGGCCAGCCCTCGCGCGGCAGTGAGGACGCCAGACGCCATCGTGTTGAGCGCGGCCCCGGACTCAAGGAGGTTGAACTTCAGTACCGGCAGCACGTCCTTGCCGGTGCGTTCGAGCTGGTCGCCGAGCCCCTTGAAGACCTGGTCCTGCACGGACTGTTGGAGCGCCCGGAGCTGGGGCGCCGCGTCGTGGATCGCGCCCGCGAACTTCCTCGCTTCGGGCGACAGCTTCTTCAGCGCCTCGCTGTAGTCGGCGGCCTTGGACGGATCGAGCGCCGCCGACAGCGCGTCACCCATGCCGACGGCCGCGAGCTTCACCGTGCCCGAGGCGAGCTGGACGGCGGCCAGTCCGGTCACTGCGACCGCGCCGGCCGGGGCCACCTGCGTCAGCATGCTGACGGCGCTGCCCAGAGCGGGCGCGATGGAGCCGATGCCGACCGCCGCCTTGCCGATGCCCGCGCCGATCCCGGCGAGCGAGCCGAGCCCCGAGGTCAGCTTGCCGAGCAGGCCGTGTGCCCGGCTGATGTGGTCCTCGTTGACGTGGACATCGACTTCCACGTCCGTGTCGTCCACGCGGCGGGCAGCGGCGAGGAGTTCATCGAGCTGCCGGGAGGCGCCGCGCGTCGCGGCCTGCACGTTGATGTTCGGGTGCTGATCCGACAGCCGGTCGAGATGCGGCTGCAACTCGTTGATCCGGCGCAGCGCGTCCTCGATGGAGATGTCCACGCCGATGCGCTGGTTGGCCAGCTCGTCCATCTCGCGGCGGACCCGGGCGAGGTCCCGGTCCAGGTCGGTGCTGTTGCCGTCGATCTCGATCTCGGGCAGGTGCGAGACGAGGTCCCGCAACTCCCGCTGCACGCCCGCGCCGAGGGCGGCGCCGATGCTGGAGCCCTGCCGCTGCGCGTCAGCGACCGTGCCGGACAGGCCCTCCAGATCGACGGAGAGGTGGCTGACCAGGTTCGGCAAGTTGATGTCGTCGGGCACTGCGCACCTCCTCGGCTACTGCATGCGGGCCATCTCCAGCAGGCCGGGGCCTGACTGGGTGGGCTGGGATCGGTCGCCGCCCGTCTGGTGGGCGGCCTGGTGCTCGTCGGCCAGCGTCATGAGCTGGCCGAACGTCATGTCCCAGAAGGCGCCGGGCTGAATGTGGAGGGCACCGACGGCGAGGTAGTAGAGCTGAGACCAGGGGAAATCGTCTCGGTCGGCGCCCCCTCGGCCTCGGGCGCCTCGTCGTTTCCCATGCCTTCCAGTGCTTTGGTCAGGGCGGAGTTGAAGACGGAGACGTACCGGTTGATCGAGGACGGCATGAGCAGGTCGGCGAGGTCGGCGCCGTCGGTGCGTCGCCGGAAGGTGATGTCTCCGGAGATCCGGCGCTCGCCCTTGGCGTCCTGGTGCTCGCGGTAGTGCGGCTCGAACCCGCCGGGACCGAGTGCCCCTGCGCCCACAACCTGGATGAGCGGACCGAAGGTCGCCCCCTGGCCGGTCGTGTCGATCGCGTTCTGCACGGCGGCGATCGTGCCGTACCGCGCCTCCAGCAGGGCGATCGCGCGGAAGCTGTAGCGGAGGGGGATCTCGGTGCCGTCGGACAGCGGGATGCTGCCGCCGTCGCCGAGGAGGTCCAGTCCTGCGGTCATGGTCGTAAGTCCCTTGGTGAGTGCCGGGTTTCGGCCTGCGGGTGGGGAGCGGGGACCGGGCCGGGAGCGTGGAGCGAGGACGCGCCCGGCCCGGCGGCTTATGCGATCGCGGCGGCGGTCTCGTTGAGGACGACGCTGATCCACTTCTTGTTGGACAGCAGCGGGTCCGCATCCGCTGTGAAGCTGGCGATGCGGAAGTCCTCTTCGGCGAAGCCGAGGTCCGGGAAGGCGGAGCAGGTCAGCTTGTGCAGGACCACGTGCATGTCGCCGCCGATGATGTCCACGCCGTTGGGCGGGGTGACCCCTTCGAGTTTGAAGGGGGGCAGCGTCGCGTTGTCCGCCATCAGGTCCCACGAGGTCTTCTGCGCCGGGGTGGTGCCCGAGTCGGTGACGGTGCCGCCGACGATGGCGGCCAGCACGTCCAGAGAGACCTTCGCGTGACTGACCGAGACCTGGATGTTGGAGATCGCGGCGTTGGTCGCCAACTGGGTGTTGTCGCCGCGGAGCTTCTTGACCTCCACGTCACCAGAGATCTCGAACGACTTGATGCCGGGCACGTCGATGAGCGCCCCATACGTCGGGGTGCCGGTCGCCGGGTCGGCAGTGAGCGGGGCGATCTTCGCGTCCTGGATGGAGTAGACGCGGCTGAAGCGCTGGATAGGCATGACGTTCCTTCCTGGTGCCGGGGTCCGGCTCAGTCCGAGGTGGTGCTGCTGGAGTCGACAGGCGGGGCGTCCGGGGTGGCCGGGGCAGGGACAGTGCCGAGGACGGAGCCCGGCAGCAGCTCGGCCAGTGCCTCATCGGGCGTGCCGGCGTCCTGCTGGTAGACCGTGCCGTCGACCACCCACCACGCCATGCCGGGGCGTCCTTCGACCGGGTAGACCGTGGCCGCGCCGTCGGTGATCCCGGCCTCGGCCGGAAGGCTGAGGCACGGCTCGCCGGCACGCGGGGGCCAGCAGCGGCCGAGGTAGCTGATGACCTCGCCGCGGTCGAGCGAGGAGTAGATGGGCGTCATGACGGGACCACCTCTTGGGTGAGCAGGGCGCGGCGGATGGCGACGGTGATGGAGTGCCGGACGCGGTTGTCCTCGATGGGGATACGGTCGATGTCCTGCACGCGTACGGAGGTGACCTTGGCCGGGTGATCGGGGAGGGTGCAGCCGTGCAGGGCAGTGGCGAGCGTTTCGTTCAGGCCGTACCGCTCGGTGACCCGTGTGGTGCGGGCACCGGTCTGGACGCGGGCCTGTTCTACGAGGTCGACCTTCACGATCTCCGTGACCTGCGGGTCGGCCCCGGCGTCACCGGCCGCACGCAGGTCGATGCTCGCGGGCATGCCTTCCTGCACGACGACGAACGGCGGAGCCTGCCCCTCGCGGGGCCCGTCCCGGAAGACGGGCACGCTGAGCCCGAGCGACTCGATACGGGCCTTGATCGCGCCCGCGGTCGTGGCGGCCATCAGCGCCTCCCGATCTGCGAGGCGTGCGCCCGCCAGAAGATCGGCGTCAGCTCGATCGCCGGGCGGAGGAACGGCTGCGCGCGGGTGCCGGGATGGTTGACCTGCGCGACCGGGTGCGCGGCGCCCGGCCAGTACAACGCCTTCTTCTTCGTGGGCTTGATGACGTGCGGTGCGGTGCCATACTCCACGGCCGCCGCGTAGTTGACGTTCGAGCCGATGACGTAGCCGAGGGACCGGCCGCTGCCCTCGGCGCGGGAGACGATGCTGGAGCGCAGCCGCCCGGTGTCGACCGGGGCCCGGCGGCGCGCCTCGTTCTGCACGTCGATGCGGGTCGCTTCCACGGCGCGGGCCACGTCGTCCGACATGCGGCCGATGACGCGGCGCAGGCCCCGCTCGTACTGGCGGGTGTTGATGGTGGTCCGGGCCTCGGTGCGCATGCCCATGCGGACGCTGCGGCGTACGCGCATCAGATGCCCCCGATCAGGGACGGTCCACGGTTCATGTACGGGGCGAGGAGGGCGTCTACCTGCGTCGATCCGGTCGACGCCGACGGGGCGACGGGCGTCTCCGACGGGTCGTCGTCGGTGTCCTCGATGGCCACGTTGTTGCCCTCGTCGTCCACCTGGAGGCTGGAGTCCTGCGCGGCGTCCGCGTCGGACGGCTGCGCCTTGGCCTGGAGGTGTGCGGCCAGCAGGGCGCACGCCTCGCCCACGAGGAGCGGCGGCGCGGCGTACCCGAACTCACCGGTCACCCGGACCTGTTCGGCGCCCCACTGCTCCCACAGTCCGAGCCAGCCGCCTGCGTAGGACTCGGCGCCGGCCACGAGATCGTCGTAGCCGCCCCACGCCAGGTGCAGGGCGTCGACCTGTCCGAGCACGTCAGACGAGGTGAGACGCCACGACGACGACGGCAGCGACGCCCCGTCGTCGTCCAGTACCGGTGCGACCGAGGTGACCGACCGGACGCGGCGCGGAAGGATGACCAGTCCATCCGCGCCTACGTCCGCCACCACCACCCGGTCGGTGGGCTCAAAGAGCTGCTGCGTGTACCGCTCGATCCCCTCTTGGGCAGCCGTGATCCACGCGGCGACCTCGGCATCAGTGCCGGTGGCCCCCGCGTTCCTCGCGGCCTCGATCGAGCAGTACGCCACAGGTCAGCCCTGCTCGGTGTCGCGCTCGGCGTCGTCCAGCTCGCGGCGCACGCCCTCGGTGATCTGCGCGCCCTTGGCGACGATCTGCCGGGCGTAGCCGCCGGGGTGGGTGTGCACGACCGGGCCGGTCGGCGAGCCGGTGCCCGCGGCGTCCAGCGCGCGGTAGGCGTCGGACGGGGCGGTCTGGCCGACCTCCCAGCCGGTGCCCGCGCTGTACTCCTGCGTGCGGACGGCGGCTACGGGCGGCTGCTCGGGGGCGAGGGTCTCGGGGGTCTCGTCGGGCTTGCGTGCGGCCATGAGTGGCTCCTCACAGGCTGGATGGATGTGGCGGGTGGGGCGCGGCCACCGGCAAGACGTGGCCGCGCCCGGCATCAGGAAGTGGCGGCGGCGAACGTGACCTTCACGAAGGCCCGCGGCGTGTGGACAGCGACGTTGGCCCGGCGCTCGGCGAGGATCACCAGCGTGTTCGCCAGGAAGAAGTCCGCGTGCGAGTCGGTCATGAGGATGGTGATCCCCTGCCGCTCCCACAGAGTGGCGCCCATGCGGTAGCCGCCGAGGAGCGCGGTGCCGGCCGCCATGGCGACGGAGGTGACGACAGTGAGGCCCCAGATCCGCAGCGGCGCCCCGGAGTCCGTCACCGAGGTGATGACGCGGAACTGGCCGTTGGCGTCGGTGTCCAGCTCGATGTCCTGCCAGTCGAGCGGGTTCATCACCACGGCGTCCGGCGGGTACAGCGCGAGTTCGCCCTGCGTCTTGGCCTTCCGCAGCGTGATCAGCTTCGGGTCCGTGTTGCCGACGCCGGGCTGGTAGGCGCCGATGCCGGGCGTGGTGAGGATGCCCTGCATCTGCGTGGTGCCGTTGCCGGTGAGGATCTGCCGGTCAAGCTGGTACTCCAGCCCGTACGTCAGCCGGCCGTTGATGTAACCCATCATCTGGCCGTCGTCGTCCGCGGCCTGCCGGGTGATGGGCACCCAGTGCGCGACGGTCTTCAGCGTGGTCGTGATGGTGTCCCACGAGAACGGGCCGCTCTGGGGCTTCATCGTCCCTTCGGGGACGACGGCCGCCTTGTTCCAGGTGCCCGATCCGGCGACCGGCCCGGAGGTGTCGCGAACGTACTCCAGCGTCTGCCCGGTGGAGGTCTGCCGGTCCAGCAGGTTGGCGATGAGGAGCGGGAAGTCCGGGTTCTGTGGGATCTGGCCGGGCTGCCGCTCGGGCCGGGTCGGCACGCCGTTGCCGGTGGTGACGGTCCCGGTGGGCGCGTCGCGCTGCTCGAACTGGACGGCGCCGGACTCGCCGCGCAGGCCGCGCGCACGGAACGTGGCGAGGGCCTCGGAGCGGACGAACGCCTCCGCGACGGTGACCGGGTGCTCGCGGCCCTGGTCGTCGGGCTGGTGGCCCGGCTCGTTGCGGGTGCCGGGCTGCGGCTGCGGGTCGCCGGCAGGGAGCGCGGCGGCGCGCAGGGTGCGGAGGCGGGCCTCGCGCTGCTGCGCCTGCTCGATCTGCGCGGCGATCTGGTCGGCGCGCTGGAGCAGCTCGTCCACGTCGCCGTCGAAGTTCTCGTCCTGGAGCTGCGCCACGATGGCGTCGCGCTGCTCGGTCAGGGTGGGGGCGCCGCCCTTGATGGGGTAGATCGGTCGGCCGTCGCGGCGGCGACCGATGGGGCGCACCTTGGCGAAGTTGCCCATGGTGGTCCTTTCGGTCCGTGGACGGCGCGCAGCCGCCCATACGTGATGGGTGTCTGCGGTCCGTCTGTCACGGCCGGTGGATCGCGCCCGGCGGGCACTGGGCTTTTACGTCCGGTCAGTGCGGCCCGGATGGGGGGAGAGTAGATCGACTGCGGGTGTGCGTGTGGGTGGGGGCTGCAATCCGCTCGGCGACGGGCGTCTACCTGCGTCGTCGGCCGCCGCGCGCCCGTCGGGGCAGCGAGCGGAACGAGCGTGTGCGGTGAGCCCAGCGCCGCGCGAACGGCTGCCGGGTGGCGAAGGCCCACCGCCACTGCGCCTTGGACCGGAACCGGCCGGGCATCAGGTGCCCACCGTGGTCAGCTTCAGCAGCGCGGCGCGGCGGGCCCGGTCCTGCATCTGCCGGTCCGTCTCGGCCGCCTGCCGTTCCTGCTCCTCGCGGATGCGGTCGGTGATCGTCGGCGCGTCGACCTCGGCGTACAGGTCGCCGAGCGCTGACCGGACGGTCTTGAGCTTCGAGCCGGGCACGGCGGCCATGCGCGCGGTGATCTGCGAGACCTCCACCAGCCGGGCGCCCTTGATGTTGGCGAGCACCGCCTCGCGGTCCTCGTCGCTCATCTCGGCCAGCTTGGACCAGTCGGGCAGGTCGGTGCGCACGAAGCCCACCGACAGTTCGCCGGCCGACCCGGACCGGGCCATGGTGCGGGCGTCCCGTCCGGCTGCCGTGTCGTCGTACCGGCCGCTGATGTAGAGCCCGTCGTCTCGCTCGTCGGCGGTGAAGGTGCCGACGGGCTGGTGGGGCGAGTGCATGAACAGCAGGGCGTACGTGCCCTTCAGGCCCTTGCGGAAGGCGCGCTGGTGGAACGTGGTGCCGTAGCTGTCGACTACGCCGTACTGGCAGGCGCGGCCCTCGAAGGTGCCGTCCTCGCCCTCACCTACGCGCAGCTCGATGTCCTCCAGGCTGCGGAACTCGATCTCCATCACTGGCCTCCCTTGGCCGTGTTCAGGGCGTGCTCGGCGTAGACCTCGGCCACGCCGCGCATCACGTCGTGGTGGGACGGGGAGAGTCGGGGCGCGTACCGGTAGACGGCCCTGCCCTGCCCGTCGCGGCCGTCGTACTCGTAGACGACCTGGCCGCCGCCGAAGGTCATGTGGCGGGGCAGCTCGCCGTCGGCGTCCGGCCGGACCGCGATGTCCTGCTTGCCGTCGAACGGGCCCCGGCGCACCTCGGCGAAGGGCACGCCCGGCGGGCAGTAGGCGCCCTCGTACTGGGCGAGCCCGGCGGGCTGGAGGATGGCGCGGGCCTCGCCGCGCAGGAGTGTGGCCACGGTCAGGACTCCTCGAACTGGAAGGTGAGTGCACACCGGCACTGGATGGACTGCGCGGCCGGCGCGGTCGGATCGGCCGGCCACCGGCTCTTGGTGAGCGTGAACCGCTTGTTCATCGCGGCCACGTTGCCGTTCTCCTGCCGGTGCGTCTCGCGGGTGCGCTGGTCGTTGGTGGCCAGCCACGTCTTCCGCGTCGCCCCGGCGTCCAGCGCGGCGAGGAACGAGGCGGCGTTGTACCCGCCCACGGTCTCCGTGCGGGCGATCATCGTGGCGCGGTAGTCGCCGAGGTTCGTGAAGACGGTCTGGATGCGGGCGCGCAGCTCGGGCACTGACTCCCCCTCCGCCACACCATGCGCGAGGAGCTGCGAGCGGAGCACCTGCTCCGTCGTCGCCGTCACCTGCCCGGCCAGCTCCTCGATCCGGTCCGCGAGAGCGCGGGCCACGTCCGGCTCGTCCAGGTCGAACGAGCCGCTGATGCTGGTCCCGCCCCGCTTCCACGCCCGCTCCACGAACGGCCGCAGCACCTCGCCCGTACGGCGGGCCCAGTACCGGGGGTCGAAGAGGTCGCGCACCTTGATGCGCTCCTCCCAGCCCTCGGGCCCGGACGCCACGTCCATGTCGGTCAGCCGCGCGGCCGGCACCTGCTCCGGGTCCGGCGGGGCGAGCACGAGCTGCTGCTCGCGGGCCAGCGCGCACGCCTCGGTGCGCACCTCGGTCAGCCAGGCCGCCGAGCGCTCGGGCTTCTTCATCAGCCGGTCGAAGTCCCGCAGGACGCGGGCCGACTGCTCGCGGGCGAGGGCCTGCACCGCGCGCCGGCCTGCGCCCTCCAGTTCGTCGTACGCGGCGCCGATCTCGGTCAGCGACGGGGACGACGGGGCGTCGTCGTCGGCGCGGTTCAGCTCGGGGCGACGGGGCGTCGGACGGGCGTCGAGCTGCGGTGACGTGCCGCCGAGCAGTCGGGCGAGCACGGACTCCACGGCCCGCTCCACGACGGCCCCCATGTCGGGCGTCGTCGCCGGGAGGCGGGAGAAGTCGGCGTCCCACGACCGGGCGGCATCCGCGCCGGCCTGCCCCTGCACGGGGGCGAACAGGGCGCGGTACGGGGTGAGCGTGTTCTGCCCGATCCCGCCCGGCAGCGGGTCGTAGCCCAGCTCGGCACGCGCCTCGTCCATCATCAGCGTGTCGGAGTACACCGAGGCCCGTACCCGGTTGGCCACCGAGTCCTGCGCCTCCTGGAGCGCGGCCACCCCCGACAGGTCAAACTCGGCCTCCTCGGCGTCGGACGGCAGCATGCGCAGGTCGATCTCGGAGCCGATGACCTCCAGCTTCGGGCCGATCGTGTCGGACCACAGGGTGCCGCGGGCGGCGCTGCGGTTCTCGTACGTCGTCCCCCCGGCGAGGTAGTCGTGCGGGACACCGAAGGCGAGCATCACCTCGGCCGCGTTCGCCATCCGAGATTCGAGGTACTCCATCTCCTCGGGCGTGAAGGTGAGCCGCTCGTAGCCGATGCCGCTGCTGCCGCCCGCGCGCGGCTCCGACCGGACCAGCAGGTTCTTCCCGGCGTTGGCCGGGCCCTGCATCGAGGAGCGCCACGCGGCCTTGACGGCGTTGAACTCCGTCTCCCCCATGTCGCCGAGGTAGACGACGCCCGTCGGCCGGGCGCCGTTGGCGTAGGAGGAGCGCTGCCACTCGCGGGCGTACGCGTCCATGTCGACGGCGTGCCGGGCCGCGCGCCAGGGCGGAAGGCAGCCGAGCGGGTCCCACGGGTGCGGGTAGCGCAGCCACAGCATCTCCTCGGGCAGCGCCGGGACCTGCGTGCCGTCCGCGCGCCGGATGATGAAGCCCAGCACGTTCGCCGTGGTGGGGCGCTGCGCGAGCGGCCGGTCCACGATCACGTCGACCTGATCGAAGACGAGGTGCATCTCGCTCACGTCGCCGAGGCCGGTCTCGCCCCGGTCCAGCCAGACGAAGGACTGGCCCGCGAGTTCGAGCTGCTGAAGCAGCAGGGACTTGAAGGCACGGGCGGACATCAGCGGGTTGGGTCGCTTGTTGAACAGGCGGGCGACCGGGTGCCCGTCGATGGCCTCGCCGTCCGGGCGGCGCACCACCAGGGGCACGGAGGCCGCGTTGGAGGCGATGGCGTCCACGCACCGGTAGGCCACCGCCGAGTTCGCGTAGCCGCGGGCCTCGGCGTCCAGCGCCATGGTGAGGGACTGCTGCCCGCCGATGCTGGCCACGGTGACGGGCGTCCGGTCCCGCAGCGCTTCGAGCCCGGCGGCCCGCGCCTCGGCCGCGCGCCGCAACGCCCGGTTCCTGTAGCTACTCAAGTCGTCCTCCTAGGCGACCGCGGCTGTGTTGCCCGCGGGGGCGAGCATGAGATCGGTGAGGGCCCACACGTAGGCGTCGAGCCGGTCGGGTGAGTCGTCGCCGGGGACCCACGTGACGAGCTGCTCCTCCAGGTCCGGGAGGCTGCCGACGATGTGCGCGCTGTGCTGGTCGGTGAGCGCGGCCACCGGTTCGGCGCGGGTTGCCTTGCCGCGCGAGGCGGTGACGGTCCGGTAGTTCACGGTGGGGTCGACCTGCCGGACCACGGTGCCGATCCACTCGCCGCCGTTGTTGACCTCGGCCACGATCGCGTCGGCCCGGTGCTCGTGGTACGCGCGGATCGCCTTGCGTGCGGCCTCGATGGGCGGCATGCGGCCGGACAGGTCATCGAGCACGTACCCGTGCTGGCGCGGGAAGCCGTTGCGGTCCGGGATGTACGCGGCGCCGCGGCCGGCCACGATGATGCCCATCTCGTCGGCGTCGTCGGTGGACGTGGCGGCCGGGTCCATGGCGACGACGACGCTGGCCAGCGTGGGGGCGGCACCGACGCGGGCAGCGTCCAGTCCGGCACGGGACCAGAGCGCGCCCTCGATGTCCTCCAGGAGGATGCCGTCCAGCTCCTGCGCCTCGGTGCGCGTGCCCTTGTACTTGGCGATCAGCTTGTCCCGCTGCTCCTGCGGGAGGTGCACGGCGTCGCGGGTCCGGCCGCGCGTCATGACCACGTCGGCGCGCTTCGTGAGGGCGATCAACTCGGTCCGAGGCTTGGGCGTGGTGGACGCGATGTAGTGGGGGTTCGGGCCGATGCGCAGGCCCATCTCGCTGTGCGTGATGGCCTCGCCGAGGCGGCGCTGCGCGGCCACCTCCTCCATCCACACGAGGCACCGGTTACCACCCGCGCGCAGGCGTTCCACGTCGTCGGGGGTGTGGCAGCCGAAGAGTTTCGCCTCGGCGCCGGACGGCCAGCGCGCGAACGTCCCGCCAGTGGTCTGCCGCAGCGTCACCCGCGGGTCGTGCGCCTTCAGCCCGGACGGCCCGTTGACGCACGCCTCAGCCGCGTCTCCCTGCGTCGGGGCGATGATGGCCATGCGGTGCCCGCCGGGCAGCCGGTCGTCGCACGGGGGCCCGTTGACGTGGGCGACCATGTAGCGGGCGCAGCCGTCGGTCTTGCCGGTGCCGCGCCCGCCGAGCTGGAGCCACCAGCCGAGGGTCTCGATGTGGTCCGGGGGGACCTGCCACGGGTACGGCGTCCACCGGTCCCAACGTCGCTGCCACAGGCGCGCGGCCAGCTCACGCTCCAGCGCCTCCAGGGCCTCGGGCGGGAGGTCGCGGAGCTTCTCGCGCAGGGCGTCGGCCCGCGTCATGACGGGGCTCCGAGGTCTTCGAACTGGTCGGCCAGGTTCATGATGCGCGCGGTCAGTTCGTCGGTGACGGTGGCGGAGACCTTCACCGGGGCGTACAGGCCGAGGAGCTTCGCCTGGTGGTCGAAGAGGCGGACGAGTCCTTCGACGGCGCGCACGTCGCCCTTGATGACTTTCGGCATCAGGGAGTTGATGGCGATGTCCAGGTTGGCGAGCTGCTCGCCGAGGTACTGGCCGTGGGCGTCGGCGGCCTGCTTGGCGAGGTCGGCCACGCCGCGCTTCCACGCTTCGTAGACGTTCTTCACGTCGCAGTGCAGGTGCTCGGCGATCTGCCGGAACTGCATCCGCTCTTGGGTACGCAGGCGTACGACCTCGTGCTGCCGCACGAGGCCGAGATCGTGTTGGGGCTGTCGCCGCGCCACCGCACCTCCCTGGGCAGGACGGTACGGATTTCGGGCGGGCCAGGATCTTGGGGGCTGCAATCCGCCGGGCACGACGAAGCCCCGACGACGCTGGTCGACGGGGCTCCGGGAGGGTGTGAGGTCAGGACACGTCGGCGCGCACCGCGTCGCCGATCAGCCCGTCCGTGCACGACACGTACTTCGGGGTGAACTTGCCCTTGCCGGTGATCGAGCCCGTGGTCTTCTCGCCCGGGGCCAGCTTCGTGGCGTCGAGCTGGTCCTCGTCCATGGCCAGCTCGGCGCTGTGCTTGCTGCCGGTGCTGTCGATGATCGAGCAGTACAGCGGGTTCACGTCCACCTCGTCCTTGCCGGTGGCGGCGATGGTGACCGAGACGCTGGTGTAGTTGTCGCCGCTGGCCAGGATGCTCTTCTTGAAGGCCACCGTCTTGGCGGTCACCTGCATCGGACCGGTGGGCTTGTCCGCCTTCGCGTCGTCACCCTTCTTGCCCGCGTCGCCCTTCGGCTTGCTGCTCGCCGTGGCGGCGGGCTTCTTGCTGCCCTCGTCGCTGTCGCCTCCGCCGGCCACGGCTGCGGCGATGCCGATGACGACGAACAGGCCGACGATGCCGAGGCATCCGAGGCCGATGATCTTCCCGGCGCCGGTCTTCTTCGGGGGCTGCGGCGGGGGCCCCCACTGCTGCGGGGCGCCGGGTCCGGCCCATCCCTGCGGCTGCTGGCCGGGCTGCTGCGGGCCGTTCCAACCGGGCTGCTGCGGCTGCTGGTTCATGTGTCCCCCCGAGGGCTGTGAGGTGTGCTGCGGGTGTATGACTCGTGAAGGACGTGTGTGGTTGCACGGCGAACCAAGATTCTTTGGACGCGGCTGGGCCCCGCCGTCGGGGGAACTTCACGGCGGGGCCCAGGATCAGTGTGGCAGCGGGGTGTGACGGCCCGCGGTCACTTCCCCTTCTTCGCCCCGGGGACCGGCTTGTCCTTCGGCGGGAACCAGCCGCCGCGCGATGCCTGGTACTCCGTCTCGCGGCCCTTCAGGCGTGGGTCGTCAGGGCTCGGGTTCTTCTTCCAGCCGAGTGCCATGATGGCGTCTCCGTCTCGTGGTTGGGGTGGGGTCGGGGCGGGCGACTAGCTGGCAGGCGGGCGCCCGCCCCGGGGCTATGCGGGTGTCTCGTCGGACGGGGGCCCGACGTGGATGTGGGTGTGGTTGGGCCGGTCCGGCGTGGCCGTGGCGTAGATCCACATCCCCTTCTCGCTTCGGGAAGGGGTCGCGCTCACAAGCTCATGACCAGCGCATTCACGGCAGGAGGGGCGCCCCGCTTCCGGTGGGGGAGGGGCGGACGAATCGGACACCCGGCGGGCCGAGCGCCACAGCGCGAACGTCCCGGCCACCACCACGACGAGGACCCCCACCGCCTCGTCCACCGCGAACAGCGCGGCCAGGGCCACGGCGGCGAGGAGGGCCAGGACGCAGCCGCCGGCCAACCGCGACGGCGGCGCCTCGGGCTCGAGCTCGGGCTCCCGCTTCGCCATCACATGACCCCGTAGACGTGGTCGCCGATCGCGTTCGCAGCCATCGCCAGCGGCACCGCGGCGAACCCGGCCACGCCCGCGCTGGTGCCGAGGCACACCCCGCACCAGGCGCCGCGCTTGATCTCGTCGCCGTACCGGGACTTCTTCGCCATGGCGATCAGCACCACGGTGAGGATCAGCACGAGCGCGCCGCCGGCCTGGGTGAGCGGCAGGTAGTGGCTGGCGCTGGCCTTGTGCCCGGTGTCCCCGCCGACGCCCCAGACCAGGGACACGTCTCCCAGCCAGTTGGAGATCCACAGGGTGGTGCGGGCGCCCCAGCCGACGAGGCCGCCGACGGTGAGGATGGCGAGGACGCCGTACGCCCACGCGAGGAGGAACGGGGCGAGGGAGGCCGCGTGGCGGACGGGGTCTTTGCGGAGGGCCTTGGTGCCTGGCCACCAGGTGACGAGCTGGTGCAGGAGGAGGCAGATGCCGACGGTGACACCGCCGTAGGTTACGTACGTCATGAGCTGGGGTCCTTCAGCGGAGGACGGCGACGCCGAGCGCCGCGAGGGTCAGGATGATCGCGGTCGTCCCGGTGATGGGCGGGACGGTGCGGAGGTCGACCAGGGCGAGGCCGATCAGGGCGGCGAGGGCCGCGAGCACGAAGAACACGGCGAGGAGCACGGCGGCCCGCTACGCGGTGCGGCCGATGGCCGGCGGGAGCTGCTTCAGGTGCGGCTCGTGCTTTTCGATCTCGGCGCGGATGTCGCCGCGGATCGTGCTGTCACCGACCCGCCCGTATCCGGCGGCGATCAGGGCGTCGCGCATGGCGGCGGTGCCGGGCCGGGTGCCGTCGTCGTACAGGGGGCGGATCGCGGCGCAGCGTGGGTCCCGGTAGGTGATCGCTTTGCGGGTGTCCGCAACGTGATCTTCGACGGGCGGGAGCGCGGGTGCCTGCTCGGGCTTCGGCGGTACGGCCGCGGTGACCGGCGCGGGCGGCTCCTCGGTGCGCTCCACGGTCACGGCCGGGGCCGGGGCGGGCGCAGGCACGCTCTCGGTGGCAGGCGTGGGCGTGGCCGCGAGGTGCAGCAGGTGCGCGAGCACGGCCGGGGGCACCATCGACGTGACCGCGATGAGCCACGCCTGGTCATGGTCCATGTGCCCGGTGGTGACCAGGTGCGCGACGACCTGCGCGGCGAGCGCGAGGACGATGGCGAACGCTGCGCCCACGGTGGCGGAGAACCGGCCGCGTGCGCCCTTCGGTCGGGTGGCGGCCACGACGGCGGCGATACCGGCGTAGGCGGACAGGGAGAACGGCATGCCGTACGCCCAGGGGTCGGTCCAGCCTGCGAACTTGGCGACGTGGTACTCGCCGGGCATCGACATGATGAGCGTGGCGCCGAGGACGGCGGGGCGGCCGGCGGTGGTGGCGACGCGGGCGTACCAGGGGGCGGCCATCAGCGGGCACCGCCGAGGAGGATGCCCTGCCGGTTGCCGGGGCCGCCGTGCTCCTGTTTCGCCTCGGCGGCGGTGCGGGCGGCGGCGAGGTCGGCGGCGGCGCGCTGCTGGAGCTGCGCGGTGGTCGCGTTCGCGTCCTCGTGGACGGGCGTGGTTGCAGGTACGCTGCGGTCAGCCATGGAGACTTCACCTCTCCGGTGGTCAGAGCCTCGGCCGGTGTGCAACCACCGCCGGGGCTCGTTCAGTTGTGGGGCGTCGTCGGTCGTCGTCGGGCCCGTCAGGACGGTACCAAGGGGTACCCCTTGGGCGCCAGTGGGTACCCCCTGGACGGGTGATCGTGCGGGCCTACGCTCCGGGCCGGGAGGTGGCGTGGTGGCTGGTGAGGTTGAGCGGGTGCGTGAGGCGCTGCGCGCGCTGGAGGCGATCCCGGATGCGCTGGACAGGGCGGCGGCCTGCGCCGAGGTGCTGCGCGAGTGGCCCGAGCTGCACCGGCTGGTGGCTGATGTGCGGCAGCAGGCGGTGCGTACGGCGAAGGCGGGCGGCCACACCTACCGGGTGATCGGTGAGCGGATGGGCGTGACCGGGGAGACGGCCGGCCAGATCGCGGCGGGTAAGGGCCGGTCGGCGTAGTCCCGGCTGCGCCCCGTCGTCGGCGGGGTGACGCTGGTCAGGTGCCCGATCCCCTGCGCGTCGTCGTTGCTCCGCCGTCCCCGTCGGGCGGCCGTCGGGTGCGCGTGGACGGGGAGATTCTCGGGCTGGCGTACGGGCTCGCGGACGTGGCGGAGTTCCTGCGGCGGGCTGGGCTGGAGCTGGAGCCCGAGGAGCTGCCGGGCTCGCCGTTGATCGACTGGCGCGGGGTGGGCCCGGACCAGTGGGCGTGACGACGCCCCGTCACCTGCCGTCGTCGGACGGGGTAACGGGGCGTCTGACCTGCGTCGTTAGTGCGGCTGGCTCGCGGACTTCAGCCAGGCGTACGCCTCGGCCAGATCCTTCAGTCCGGCGGCGGCTTCCCTGCTGTCCGGGTACTTGGTCAGCTTCTCAGCTCGATCCATGATGGCTGCGGCAATCGCCTGGGCCATCTCTGCGGCCGTGACCGGCTGCTCGTCTGCCATAGCGCTCCTTGGTCTGTGGTGCTGGTGGTGATGGGTGGGACGGTGCCACGGGGTGATCAGGTTCCGCCAGAGGGCTGCTGCCCGTAGATCCGGGCGAGGTCGGCCGGGGTGATCTCGCCCCGGTAGATGGCGAAGGCGAGGGCGGACGCGCGGTCGGGGACACCGAGCGTGGCGTAGATGTGCCCGAGCCGTCCGGCGACGGTGTCGGGCTGGATGCCCAGCGCGCGGCCGATGCTCGCGTTGGTGCCGCCTGCGGCGACGAGGAAGAGGAGCGTGCGCTGCCGCTGGGTCAAGGGGCGCGGGGTGGGCGGGGCGGTCACTCGGTGCCGTCCTCGGCGGTCGGCTCGGTGTGGGGCGTGGCGTTGGCGGCCCGGTCCAGCCATGCGTGTCCTTCGCCGTCCGTGTGCCAGCCTCCGGGGCGGCGGTTGGGCCAGGGGTGTACGGGCACGTCAGTCTCGTCGTAGTGGCCGGCTGGCATCACGCAGTGGTGGAGGGTGTCCGGGGTGGAGGTGTCGGGGATGGTGGCGGTGCAGGTGGGTTGTTCCTCGGCGGCCTGCTCGGTGCCGTTCAGGGCGGCAGCGATGTCGCGCCACATGACGAACGGCTGGCGCAGGGCGCGCACCCGCTCGATGGCGGCCTGGGCCTCGGTCAGCTCGCAGTACATCACCTGCACGTGCCGCTTGTTCCCGGCTGCCACTTCGCGCGCGGTGTCCCCCTCGGTGATCTCCGCCCTCACGCACTGGCGCAGGGCTTCCTTCTCCTCGGCGCTCAAGAGCCCGCCCTGGAGCCGGGTGAGAAGGAGGAGCAGGTTGTCCCGCCGGACGGACCGCTGCGCCTCCTCGTCGGCGGCCGGGGCCGGGTGCTGCGCGCACGGGGCGGTCATGCAACCGGTGAACCAGCATTTGCCGTTGCCGTCGTGAGACTCGCGCTTGTGGTCGCAGGAAGGGCAGCGTGTCCCGTCGTCGGTCGTCTGCGGTTGGGCGTCGAGGGGCGTCGTCACCCCGTCGCGGATGACGGCGACGGGCGTCGCCATTGTGTCGGCGACGCGTTTGACCTGCGTCGTCAGGGCGTCGATGGCGCGGACGACGGCCCGCGCGTCGGGGCTGTAGGGGGCGGGGCTCACCGCTGCTCTCCGTTGATTGAACGGGCTACGGCGAGGGCCGGGCAGGGCAGGCGCAACGGGTTGCGCGCGGAGTCGCAGTAGCCGCACTCGGTGTCGGGCAGGTGGACGGTGGCCGAGTCGTCAAGGAGCTTGGCCAGCGCCTCCATCACGGCTGGCGTGACGTGGACGGCGGCGGCTGGGGAGGACGGGCGCAGCTTGGCAGCAGCGGCGCGGAGTTCATCAACGGGGCTCATGCGTGGTGGTCCTTCGGGGTGCAGGTGGTCGGGTCGTGGTCGACGCCCTTGGACATCAGCCACGTCAGGCAGCAGGCATCGGCCACCGCGTGCCAGGCGAGCGCGGCTTCGTCGGCGAGCTGCTGCTCGCTCGGGCCCGCCGGCCGGACGGCGCGCTCCAGCCGGGCGAGGGCGGTGCGTAGCTGGTCGCGGTGGTAGGCGTGGTGGACGATGCCGAGGCCGAGGAGTACGGCGGCGGCGGCGCAGAGCGCGGCGTGTCCGGGCTGGCCGGTCTGTGCGGCGGTGAGGCCGGCGTGGATGAGTGCGGCGGCGGCGAGGGCGTAGGCCGTGGTGAGGGTGGTGGTGAGGTGCCTCATCGGCTGGCCTCGTCGGCCATGCGGCGCAGCTCGGACACGGCCCGCTGAACGCCCTCGGCGGCCTTCTGCCCGAGGTCGTCGTAAACGGCGGGGAACAGCGCGGTGTACAGGTGCTGCGCGGCAGCGTTCAGGACGGCGGCCCGGTCCACGGGCGCGGCACGGTAGGCCGTCCAGCCGAGGCGGTCCATGTCGTCGGACGTGATCCACCTGCCGTGCATGTTGGACTCGGGTGCGAACCAGGGCTCGTTGCCGGGCTCCCACACGGCGATCTGTCGGCGGTCCGGCGAGACGCGGAACTCGAAGTCATCGGGCGCGGTCATGATCGGTCTCCTCGGTGATGGTCGGTCAACTGGCAGCAGCAAGCCCGTGTACGCCCGCCTGAGCGCCCGGCACGTCATCGGCGTCCCCGGAGTCGCCCCACGCCCCACGCGCCCGCCCAGCCGCCGCACGGGCCTCGTCTCGCCGCTCCTGCGACCTACGGGCCTGCGCCCGCTTGCACGGAACACACGCGTCCTCCCCCAACCGGCGATGCATCCAGTAGCCGCGCAACGAGCCCCCAGCCGCATGCTCAGCCGCCAGCCGGCGCCGCCGGTCCGTCTCCACCGCTTCGTCGTGCGCGGCCTGGCACGACTCGCACGGCTCCTCGCTGCGCCGCTTGTGCACCCGGAACCCGCGCTCGGTCCCGCAGCCGATCGTGCGGGCGTCCATGTCGACGCCACCCCACACCCCGGACTGCTCGCCCGCGGTGAAGGCGTGCTGAAGGCAGGCAGCGAGGAGGGGGCAGGCGGTGCGGCACTGCTGGACGGCGTACTGGCGGGCAGTGGGGTCGGGGCTGAACCAGGGCTCGGGGTCGGTGCGGCAGGGCAGGCCGGGGGTGCGGGCGGTGAGGTCGTGAAGGCTGGTCATTCCGGCGCTCCCAAGGGGTTGGTGCTGGGGCGGTTGGCTGGGCTGCTGGTCAGGTGTCGAGGGCGAGTTGGCCGGCGCTCTCGATGGCTGCTCGGCGTGTGGCTGCTGCGGTCTGGCGGTGGTGGTCGCGGTCGTAGTGGAGGTGGCAGCCCTGGCACATGGCGCGGAGGTTGTCGTCGCGGCAGTCCTCGGGGGTGTGGTTGAGGTGCGCGACGGTGAGCACCACGGTGGAGCCGGTGCCGTAGGCGGGTTGGCCGTTGCGGTTGGGGCAGCGGCCGGTGTGGGTGCCGCGTCCGCATTCGCCGTGGCACTCGCAGCGGCTTGCGGCGCGGACGGTGCGGATGCGGAGGCTGATGTCTCGCCAGTTGCTCGGGTAGCGGTCGCGGTTCTCCGGTCGGATGGGGCTCACGCGCTGTGCCTTCCGTGGGTGGTGGTGGCGAGGTACTGCTCGCATCCGGCGCAGAGGTCGCGGCCGGGGCGGATGAGGGGGATCGAGCATTCGCGGCAGCGGCCGGCGGTGGCGGTGGGTGCCGGTCCGGCGTCTCGCCGGTTGGTGTGGGGGTGTTCGTGGGATTCGGATTGCTGTCCGGGGGGCCCATCTAGCTGAGGTTGGGAAACAACCTCAGCCCCGTCTTGGGAACCCCATGGGTACCCTCCTGGGTTGTTCGGGGCGCTGTCCCCCGAACCGTTCGGGGCGCTGTCCCCCGAACTCATACGGGGCGCTGTCCCCCGAACTTCTTCAGCCGTACCGGCGGTAAGTTCCGGGCGCTGTCCCCCGAACTGGTTCGGGTCTCTGTCCCCCGAACTTTCGGCGGGCTGCTCCCACCCCGGGGCCCGCTTCCGGGCGGTTCCCCGGAGGTGATCCTCGGCCGCCTGCCAGTCCGGGTACGGGGTCACGATCAACGCGTATCGGGTCGCCTTGCCCCGCTTCCGCTCGCCGAGAACGCGGACGACGCCGGCCCGGATCGCGGCCTCCATGTAGCGCCTTGCGTCTTTCTCGTCGCAGCACGCGGCCTTGGCGATGTCCTGGATGCGGATGGGCTTGCGGTCCCCGCTGAACGCGATCTCTCCGGAGGCGGCGGCGAGGTTTCGGAGCTGGCACAGGAGCAGGGGCAGGCCGGACCGGCGTAGGTACGCGGACATCTGCCGTGTCCAGCGCCAGGACAGGGCGTTGCCGTACGCGTTCGGCACGCTGCCGGGGGCGGTGGCCTGCTCCTCAGTGCTCAACTCGGTTTCTCTCTCGTGTTGTTGCGGAACCGATCCGGCAAGATCCGGACCGGTCCGGGGCGGCCGGTGTACGACCGCCCCGGACGGGGGTGGGTCAGCCGAGGAGGCCGGCGCCCGGCACGTGCGGGCAGACGTAGCCGTCGGCCTCGGGCTCGGGCACCGAGCGGTCCAGGACGCGTCCGTCCTCGGACTGGACGAAGTAGCCGGACGCCTTGCCCTGGGCCTCGTGCTCGGTGCAGCAGGCGAGGAAGGCGAAGCCGTCGCGGTCGGTGACGGTGGACAGGGAGCCCATCGAGCCGCGCATCGTCGTGCCGACGGGGTGCGGGTACTCGGAGACGGGCGTCTTGACGGGGTTGAAGCCGCTGGTCATGGCGGTCCCTTCAGTTCGGGGGGTGGTGGGTGGTTCAGCGGACGTACTCGGCGCGGCGCTTGTCCTCCACGCGGCGCTTGTGCTCGCGCAGTTCGTCCTCGGTGGGCTTGCTCGCCGTGACATCGAGGAGGGCGGCGGCGGGGCGCTGCGGGCCCTCGCCGACCTCGTCCAACGTGCCGTCGATCTGACGGCCCCTCCACATGGCGCGCTTGGCGTCCGCGAGGGCGGCGGCGTCCTCGTCGCTGCGGGCCACCTCGCACTCGGTGACGCGGACCTTGACCTGGGGGTCCTTGTCCTCGCCCTCGGCGTGCCCGGTGTAGCTCTTGGAGGTGAGGGCGACGATGGCGTAGACGGTGGTGCCGGGCTTCTCGAAGAGGCCGCGGCGCTGTTCGCGGGAGAGGCAGGCTTCGATGGGTGCGGCGGCGGCGTCGAGCTTGACCTCGGGTACGTCGGCCGGGGCGAGCTTGGGCATCAGATGGAGTCCTCTCGGAGTTCGGGGGTGGGGAGTTGGTCGAGGGCGTCGCCGAGGCGGTGGGCGATGGCCCGGCGCTGCTCGGCGAGTTCGGGTGCGTGGTCGGAGCAGTGGTCGGCTCCGACCAGCAGGCACTCGATGACCTCGGCTACGTCGCCGTGCGCAAGGCCGGTGATGTGCAGGGCCATCAGGTCTGTCCGTTCTGGTGGTAGGCGTCGGCCGCTTCGGCGGCCTGGGTGGCGAGGGCGTCCTCCGCGCAGACCTTGTGAGCGGGCTTCATCCGGGAGTCCCGGGTGTGCGCGGGGAAGCCGCAGTAGCGGCAGGGCAGGGGCCGGTCGGACCAGTGGCGGGAGTCGCGCCAGTCGAGGAGCTGGCCCGGCCGGTACTCGGGCTCGGCCGGCGGGGCGCGGCGTCGCTTCCGGCCGATCACGCCGACGCCCCGAAGATCCCGGCGTACAGGGCATCGACCTTCCGCTCCTCGGCCCGCCCCTCCCGGTCGGCCTGGTGCCTGGGCGCCGTGCAGTCGTTGCGCCCGCAGGACGGCAGCACCTTGCCCTCCGGGTCCCGGCCGGTGGCGATGCGGAAGGCCAGCCGGTTGGCGGTGTAGAACCGGCCGCCGTGCCGCAGGCCGGGGACACCGGCCTTCCCGCGGTAGCCGGTCCACACCATGTGTCCGTCTTCGGTGGGCTGGACGCGCCGCCAGAACAGGTCTTCGGGTGATCCGGCGGCGCGCTTCCCGGACTTGGCCTTGGGGAGGCCGAGCACGTCTCGTGCGGTGGCCACGTCCGCGGCGTCCACGTGGAGTTCGCGGGAGATGGCGCGGTTGCTGAGGCCAGCGCGCAGCAGCTCGGCAACGTCGGCGCGGACCTTCATGGGGTCACCGCCTGGTAGCCGAGGGGGTCCTCGCCGGGGGCCAGGCCCTTCACCACGAGGACGATCTGTCCGCGCTTCACGACGCGGCCGAGGCGCATGTCCGGGCCGACGACGCGGGTGTGGTCGTCGTCCTCGAACAGGCCCGCGTCCACGAGGCCGTCCACCGCGGCCTTGAAGGACGGGTAGAGGTTGGCCGGGTCTGCACGCCGCGCGGACCCCGGGTGCACGACGCCGAGGATGTGCGCCCGCTGGAACAGGGGCTGGTCTCCGGTGACGCTGAGGGCGTCCATGAGGGACGGGCACTCGCTGACGGCCTCCATCGCGGCGGCGCGCAGCTTCGCGGTGATGCGGGCCTGCTCGTGTCGGTGGAGACGCTGGTTGCTGTTGAGCAGCTTCAGCCCGGTGGGCAGGGCGATGACGAACGGTCCGGGCTGGGGCCCGGCCGCCGGGGTGGCGGCCGGGACCTCGGGCAGGAACGGGGTGCTCACTCGGCACCTCCGGGCGGGACGGGCGTCATGGTGAGGTGACGGCACGTCCAGCAGATCCGGCCGCCGAGCGCGAGGAACGCGTGCAGGGTGACCTGCTGTTCGGCCGGGCACCACGCCTCATCCGTGACGAGGGCGTCCACCGGGCGCAGCATCGTGATGGCGTGGTCGGTGGGCTGGGGGCCGGTCGCGCGGCGGCGACCAGAGCCGGGGCGGCGGAGCTGCCGCAGGAGGGTACGGAGGCTCACGACTCAGCCCCCGTCTCCACCTCGGCCGGGCCGGTGATACCGGGGAGGGTGAGCGTGCCCGCCTGCCAGGCGGCGGCGATAGCCGCCTTGCCCGCGTCCGGCACGGTCAGCCGGGTGTACGCCGAGCGGCCCTGCATGGTCACGCCGGGCACCTCGTGGATGACACCGGTCTCCGGGTCGGCCCACTCGGCGGTGCCCGCCGCCGTGATCTCGGCCAGCAACTTCTTCTGGAACGCGGGCCGCACCTCGGTGACGAACCGGCGCTCGATCTCGGTCGCGCAGTTGGCGACGACCCACGCGGTGAACGCCTTCAGGTCGGTGATGGCGGCGGCCGGCTTCGGCTGCACGAGGGTGGCGGTGCCGATGTCCTCGCCCTCGTCCAGAGCAACGGCGATCTTCTGCGTGCCGGTCTGGGCCTTGGCGTCCCGCAGTCCGGTCTCCAGGTCGCGCTTGGCGGCCTTGAGCTGGTCGCCGATGGCGTCCTGCAAGGTGGAGAGGACGGCGACGGTGCGCGCGGTGTCCTTCAGGCTCATGTGCTACTCCTTGGGGTGGGCCGCCCCGATTGCCGCGGGGCGGCCCGTGGTGCGTTCGGTGGGTCAGGCGGCGGCCGTGCCGCGCATCAGCGCGGTGGCCTGACGGAACTCGGCGGCCGTGCCCTGCTCGATGGGGTGGCCGAAGGAGTCGGCGAACTGCGCGGGCAGGCCGTCCACGAAGTGCGCGTCGCGGGCGGCGGCCCACATCGCATCGAGGGCGGTCTGCCGCTCGGCGGCTCCTGCGGGCGGCATGGCCCCGGGGCGGGGAGCGGCGGCCGGGGTCGGGTCCGGTGCGGGCGTGGGCTTCGGGCGGGTCTGCTGCGCGGCGGCCGGCGCGTGTACCGCCTGGTGCTCCGGCTCCGGCTCCGGCTCACTGCCCGGCCCGTCCGGCGTCGGCTCCGCCCCGACCGGCGCGTCCTCCGACTCGGCCACGGGCTCACCCATGTAGGCCAGCGACCGCATGACCACGGCACTCTGCGAACCGTCGTTGTAGAGGCTGAGGCCGAACTGGTCACCGAGGTTGACCGCGCACCGCTTCAGCGCCTGCGAGAGGGCCGTCTTCATGGCGAGGTCATGGGCGTCGCCCACGGACGGCTGGTTGACCGCGTCGCCTGCGGCGGCGTCCTCGAACACCGCGAGCGGTCGGCCGTCGGTCGCCTTCACCGTGAGCCGGACCTGTGCCCGGTACACGATCGTCCAGGCGGTGTACGTCGGTCCGTACTCCTCGCCTGCCTTGTTCTTCTTCCGGTAGTTCGGGTTGCCGTTCTCGTGTACGAGGTCCAGGGACTGCGTCTCCACGGTGAACCCGTCGAACCCGAAGATCCGGATGAGCTGGCGGCGGACATCCCACGCTTCGAGGTGGGACATGCCTCGCAGGTTGCGGACGCGCTTGCCGCTGATGGGCTGGAGCAGGAAGCTGACCTGCTGCTCGGTGAGCTTGGGGGCGGTGGCGGTCACGGGCGGCCGTCCTTCCGGGTGATCGGGGTGTAGTAGCGGGCGTTCGGCTCGTCGTGCAGCCGCATCACGCCCTGACGGGCGCGGCGGGACAGGAACGCGCGGGCGTCCTCGCGGTACAGGCGCCGGCCGTACCGGACGCCGTAGAGCTGCTGGACGCGGGCGGTGGTCCACTGACCGCCCCACTCGCGGATGGCCTTGTCCAGGACGCGGTCCCAGTCCTGCGGCCAGCCGGGGGCGGGGCCGGCGGCCGGGGGCTGAGCCCCGGCCTGCGCGACGGTCGTCATCAGGCGTCGCCCTTCCTGTGCAGTACGAAGTGGCGGTTGTCGGGGTCGTCCACGAGCGCGAGGTGTCCGGCCTTGTGGAGCGCTTCGAGGTCGCGGCGGGCGGTGCCGCGCTGGACGACGCCGGGGTCGGTGAGGGCGTAGAGCGACAGCGCGCGGGCGGTGGTCCACGGGCCCTCGTGGGTGCGGATCGCGTCGAGGAGGCGGGCCTGGCGCCCGGTCAGGCCGGGAGTGGCGTCGGCCGCCGGGCGGCTGCTCTGCTCCTCGATCCACCCGGCCAACTGGCCGATCTCCCAGTCGTCGCGGTGGTAGGCGCAGGGCTCCCACTCGCCCTTGAAGAACCGCCAACCAAGCGCGGTCAGCTCGTTGTTCTCGGGGTGCGTGGTGATGGCGTCCACGCGGAACGCCCAGTCGTGCATGGGGTGGCTGTAGGTGGTGCCGGGCTGGTAGAAGTCGGTGCTCACGCGGACCGCCTCTCCTGCACCGGCAGCGGGTTGGCCGCGAAGTAGCGGCGGGTGGGCAGCATCGACGGGTGCCGGATCTCCGAGGCGCCACGACCGGCGAGCGCACAGTCCACGTGGAACCAGCGGGCCTGCTCGTCGTAGTCGCAGTCGTTGCCGTCGCAGCCGAACGGGCGCGGGGTCATCGCTCACACCCCCGGACCACGGCGACGGCGCCGAGGAGGTACAGGGCGAGCGCGGCGAAGATGAAGGCGAGGGGGATCACGCGTCCGCCTCCTCGTCGTACTCGGAGGCCAGCTCCAGGGCCGTGACGATGTAGCCCGTGGTGGACTCCTCGTTCTGCCCGGCGGTGACCACCAGCTCGGCGACGCGGTCCTCGTCGTCCTCGATCCAGTCGAAGCGGAGAACGCTGGACGACGACCACGCGCGCCGTTCCTCGGCCTCGCAGTGGGCGCGGGCGGCGGCCTCGGTGCCGTAGTGGCCGAGGGTGATCCCGGAGTCCGGATGCTCGGCGCGGTAGACCGTGGCCGGCGCGACCTCCAGCTCGGCGACGCGGCGCAGCAGCCACTCAACGGCCGGCGACACCCGCTCGTGAATCTCGACCTCGGTCGGGATGCGGCGGGGCTGGCCGTTCGGAGAGAGCAGGCCGCGCATCTCCAGCAGGTCGGCCTCTGCGGCAACGAGCCGCACCCGGCGCCGCTCCCGCTGCGCCTCCAGCTCGGCGACCCTCTTCAGCGCGGCGTCTCGTTCGATCTGCCTGGTCAGCAGCGCTTCAAGCATGTCCTGGAGCGCGGCCTGTCCCGCACGGGCTCGTTCCCCGGCCCGGTCAGCGGCGCCCCCCAGGGCCAGCGCTCGGGTACGGGCCGTGCGCCATGCGGTCCGATACCGCTCCGCCTGGGACTCCGCGTCCAGTAGGCGACGCAGCACCGGTGCGGTGCGCTCACCCATCCAGGAGACGAGGTTGAGGCAGTACAGGTCTTCCCACGTCGGGTGCTCATGAGCGGCCCGGTCCTGAACAGCCTTCGCCATCTGCTGAACGAGGACGGTCGTAGCGGGCTTCGCGCCGCCGAGCAGGCTCTCGATCGTGGAGCGCCGCTCCGGCGTCATCAGCGTCTCGCTCATGCCGCCACCGCCGCACGGATGTAGTCCATGACGAGCTCGCCCGCCGGCACCGGCACCGACACCCGGACCGGCACCCGGCCCCGGCGGCGGGACGGCGGGGTCAGCGTCAGCAGGGTCCACAGCTCCAGGCCGTCACCCGCCCACGTGCGGTGCACCTTGCCGCCCAGCTCGTTCAGCCACAGGCCGAGGTCGTCCACGTCGGCGACCGTGATGAACACGGCCTCGGCGCGGGCGATCAGGGTCGGGGCGGGCAGCGGCGTGTAGTCGAGCAGCGACTCCACCGCGATGCGGTTGTCACTGGTCTGCGCCATCAGGTCCGTCAACTCCGAGAGCGGGCGGACGGTAGAGTCCATGGCCATCGGTGGCCTCTCTTTCTCTGTGTGTAGAGGTGCGCCGGTCGTGGGGTCGCCGAGCCGGACAAGCGGGCGGCCCTTCGGCGCGTATGGGGTCAGGCGGCTTCCGCAGCGGGCGTCCGTGGTGTCAGGCCTTGCGCCGTGACGAACACGGCCCGCAGGCGCGCTCGTTGCTCCGGTCCCAGGGGCGGAGCGGCGTCCACCTGGCGGCGGACCGCGTCCACCACGGCCGGGCCGAGCAGGCGCTCCGCGGCGGCGCGGGAGAACCCCGCGGGCGCGCTCACGCCGGCACCGCGGCGATGGGGGACAGCTCGGCCGACGCTGCGACGGTGCGGCCGGTGTGCTCCCAGAGGCACATCAGGTCGACTCCAAGCCGTCTGGCAATTGCCTCTGCCTCGGCCTGAGTTGCCGATTGGCGGCGGCCGTTGCGCAGGTGGTCGATCTTGGAGGGGTGGCAACCGACCGCATCTGCGAGTTCGCGGACGCTGACGGGCTGGCCGTCGCCTGTGCGTTTCATGAGGAGGACCAGCAGGTCGGAGCTCACGATGTGCATCGGGTTCTGTTGCGGACGCAAGGGGTGTTCACCTCCGTAGACAATGTGTGCGTCTGTGTGGACAAGAAGGACTGTACACAGCCGTAGACGTGCTGTCTACGCAGACGCACAAGGGGTTCGGATTAGGTCAAGCCGTTCACGAAGGGTGGCGAAGCTGTGCGCTCACGTAGACACTTAGTGCCAGGGGGCAGAAGGTTGTGCCCGTTGACCTGCCATTTGTTCGATAGTCGGGCGACGTAACGTAGGCACGTGGCGTCACGCAGGGGAGCGAGAGGGCACAATGCATGCCATGTCTGAGCAGCGCACCGACTTCACCGACCTGATCCGCACGCGCCGCGCTGAGCTGGGCTACAGCCTCCGCGAGCTGGAAGCTCGGACGGTGGACGAGGCCGGCGAGGCACAGGTGAAGTTCGGGTGGCTGTCGAAGCTGGAGCGCGGCGAGTCTGTCCTGACCCCCAGGGAGGGCGCCGTCACGATTCTCGCCTCTGCCCTCGGGCTCCCGGAGCGCGTCCTCAAGGCCGCGGCGGCTGCCCAGTTCCTAGGTTTCGACCCGCGAGCGGACCCGGATGTGGTCTGGAGCGACGACCTGACGACCCGCATCATCGTGGCGCGCGCCGAGGAGATGAGCGAGGAAGACCGTCAAGAGTTCGCGGAGATTGCGGAGATCTTCGCCCGCCGCCGAGCGCAGCGTAACGGCCCTGGCCAAGGCAAGTCGGACCATTAGTACGACTTTCAGCTACACAGCGATTCTCTCTGGTCACACAGGTAACCGTGTGGCATCGTCAATGATCCGCCTGGGGGGCGTTCAGGATCAGTGTGAACACTCGTTCGAACGTATGAGCGAGTACGCATCTGGCGGTGCAGTAACGCGGGGAGGTACAGCGATGGCCGACGGGGAGAACCAGGCGTTGGTAGGTGAAGAGGACGTTCCCCAGACGAGCGGCTCTGAACCCGTCGCCGAGTTGAGAATGGAGCTCCGCGACGCCCTGCCGGGCGACAGGGCGGTGATCGGGGTAGAGCAGGAAGGCGAGTTCCTCTGGCTCGTCTCCCGTAAGTACGTGCACCCCAAGGCTGCCGACGAGTTCCGCGACCAGCTCCAGCGCATCGTGCGTGAGGGCTGGTGGGTGCAGAACTGGCCCGGCGCACGGTAGTTCTGAGGATCAGTGAGGCCGCAGGTCACTCGACCTGCGGCTTTATTACTGCGTTTCACCAGGCTTCGATCTCGCCGTGGCGAGTGCCGTGCTCGGCGCGGCCGAGCGCATCGACCCCAGGGTCCTCGCCGACATCGTCATGATCGGCGAACTCGGTCTGGACGGCCGGGTCCGGCCGGTCCGGGGCATCCTGCCCGCCGTCCTGGCCGCCGCCGACGCCGGGTACACCCAGGTCGTCGTCCCGGAGTGCGCCGCCGCCGAGGCCGCGCTGGTGCCCGGAGTGTCCGTGCTCGGCGTCCGCAGTCTGCGCCAGCTCATCGCCGTCCTCGCGGACGAACCGGTACCCGAGGAGGAGCCGGACGCCACTGGACGCCCCGATCCGCTCCTGGCCGGGCTCCGGATGCCCGGTACCGGCGCGGCCACCGGTATGCACGGCGCCGGAGCCGCCCAGCACGACCAGGGCCACGACCTGGCCGACGTGGTGGGCCAGACCTCGGCCCGCACGGCCGTGGAGGTGGCCGCGGCCGGCGGGCACCATCTCTTCCTCCAAGGCCCACCGGGCGCGGGCAAGACGATGCTCGCCGAACGGCTCCCCGCCGTGCTGCCCCCGCTGACCCGGCAGGACTCCCTGGAGGTCACCGCCGTGCACTCGGTGGCCGGGCTGCTCCCACCGGGCAAGCCGCTCATCGACCTGGCGCCCTACTGCGCCCCGCACCACTCGGCCACCATGCAGTCGCTGGTCGGCGGAGGTCCAGGCGTCGCCCGGCCCGGCGCCGTCTCCCTGGCCCACCGGGGCGTGCTGTTCCTGGACGAGGCGCCCGAGTTCCACGGCCAGACGCTGGACGCGCTGCGGCAGCCGCTGGAGTCCGGGCACGTGGTGATCGCGCGGAGCGCGGGCGTGGTGCGGTTCCCGGCGCGGTTCCTGATGGTGCTCGCGGCCAACCCGTGCCCGTGCGGGCGCTTCTCGCAGCGCGACTCCCTGTGCGACTGCCCGCCCTCCGCGATCCGGCGCTACCAGTCCCGGCTCTCCGGCCCGCTGCTGGACCGGGTGGACCTGCGGGTGGAGGTCGACCCGGTGACCCGCGCCCAGTTGACCGACCCCGGTGCGCGCGGCGAGTCCACCGCGACCGTGGCGCAGCGGGTAAGTGAGGCCCGGCAGCGGGCGGCGGCCCGACTGGCCGGGACCCCGTGGGCCACCAACAGCGAAGTGCCCGGACGGGAGCTGCGCAGCCGCTTCCACGCCGTCGCGGGGGCCATGGACGAGGCCGAGCGCCATCTGGAGCGGGGCGTGCTCAGCGCGCGCGGCATCGACCGGGTGCTGCGGGTCGCGTGGACCGTCGCCGACCTGGCCGGACACGACCGCCCGGACCCCGGGGACGTGGCCCTCGCCCTGCAACTGCGCACCGGCGTGCCCCGCGGTGTGCCCATGGCCATCGGAGCGGTGGCATGACGGCGGACCGCGCGGCGGATGAGCGGACCGGGCGGGTGTTCCTCACCCGAGTGATCGAACCCGGCGACGACACCGGCGGACGGTGGCTGCGGCTGTTCGGGGTCCCGGAGGTGGTGCGACGGCTGCGAGAGGGCGGTGACCCGCTGCCGGGGGTGAGCGGCACCCGGTGGCGCGGGCTGCTGGCACGGGCGGCGCACGCCGAGCCGGAGGCGGATCTGGCGGCCGCGCGGGAGGCCGGGGCACGGTTCGTGTGCCCGGGGGACGCCGAGTGGCCCGCCCAGCTCGATGACCTGGGCGACGGACGCCCTGTGGGCCTGTGGGTGCGCGGCCGGCCGGGACTGCGGATGTGGGCGCTGCGTTCCGTGGCCGTCGTGGGGGCCCGCGCCTGCACCGAGTACGGCTCCCATGTGGCGGCCACCCTCGCCGCCGGGCTTGCGGAACGGGGCTGGGTGGTCGTCTCCGGCGGGGCCTACGGGGTCGACGGTGCCGCGCACCGGGGTGCCCTCGCGGCCGACGGGGCGACCGTGGCCGTGCTGGCCTCGGGGGTGGACCAGGCGTATCCGCGCGGGCACGCCGCGCTGCTCGACCGGATCGCCCAGCAGGGTCTCGTCATCGGAGAGCTGCCGCCCGGGGATCATCCGACGCCCAGCCGCTTCATCGTCCGCAACCGCGTGATCGCCGCGCTCACCCGGGGCACGGTCGTCGTCGAGGCCGCCTGCCGCAGCGGCTCGCTGGCGACGGCCCGAGCCGCCCAGCGACTCGGCAGATTCACCATGGGGGTGCCCGGTCCGGTCACCAGCGGACGCTCAGCCGGGGTGCACGAGCTGCTGCGCGGGGAGGCGGTGCTGGTGACCGACGCGGCGGACGTCGTCGAACTCGTCGGCGGGATCGGTGAACTGGCCCCGCCCCGGCGTGGCCCGGTGCTCCCGCGCGACCTGCTCGACCCCGACGCGGCCACGGTCCTCGCCGCCCTGCCCGCCGCCCGTCCGGCCGGGCCCGAGGAGATCGCCCGCGAGGCGCGCACCACCCGTGAGGAGGCGGTCGCCCGGCTGTACGAGCTTCGAGCGCTTGGCTACGTCGAACGACACGACGACGGCTGGAGGTTGACACGCCAGGCGGTGGTCCCGGTCGGCGGGGATCCGCACCTGCTCTGACCGAGGGTGTTCGGCCGTCCGGGGGAATCCTCTACGCCCTTGGGATTCAACGGAGTTGACGCCCGTAACCGGTCACGCTGAGCGAACCGGGTGAAGCGGGGGAGCGGGGTCGTGCCGGGGGGCGCGCACGGGTGGTGCCCAGCTGTTCGCACACCGCGACTCCTCAGTCACGCTACGCTCACGAAAGTTCGGGCACGGACGGGCCGGCCCGCACCCCTTCGCGCGGCCCGCGCCCACCGACGACCCGGTACCCAGCACCCACCCGCATCCCCACCGACGGCACCGCAGTTCACGGCACTTCACGGCAGAACGGCACTAGGCGACGAATGCCCCAGCACACCTCCGGCTCCGACCGGGCGGCGGCCCCCCCAGCCGCCCGCGACGGCGGCAGCGTGCGGCCGCCCGCTCCCTCGACGCTCGACGAGCTGTGGCGGTCGTACAAGGCGACAGGGGACGAGCGCCTCCGGGAGCAGCTCATCCTGCACTACTCGCCACTCGTGAAGTACGTGGCGGGCCGCGTGAGCGTCGGGCTGCCGTCCAACGTGGAGCAGGCCGACTTCGTCTCCTCGGGGGTGTTCGGGCTGATCGACGCGATCGAGAAGTTCGACATCGAGCGCGAGATCAAGTTCGAGACGTACGCGATCACCCGGATCCGCGGCGCCATGATCGACGAACTGCGGGCACTGGACTGGATTCCCCGTTCGGTCCGGCAGAAGGCCCGCAACTACGAGCGGGCCTACGCCACGCTGGAGGCGAAGCTGCGGCGGACGCCGAGCGAGCAGGAGGTCGCCACCGAACTGGGCGTGGAGGTCGAGGAGCTGCACGCGGTGTTCAGCCAGTTGTCCCTGGCCAACGTCGTCGCGCTGGAGGAACTGCTGCACGTCGGCGGCGAGGGCGGCGACCGGCTCAGCCTCATGGACACCCTGGAGGACACCGCCGCCGACAACCCCGTCGAGGTGGCCGAGGACCGGGAGCTGCGCCGCTTCCTGGCGCGGGCCATCAACACCCTGCCCGACCGGGAGAAGACCGTGGTCACGCTCTACTACTACGAGGGCCTGACCCTCGCGGAGATCGGCAACGTCCTGGGAGTCACCGAGAGCCGGGTCAGCCAGATCCACACCAAGTCGGTGCTCCAGCTCCGGGCCAAACTGGCGAGCTTCGGACGCTGACTCCTGCCGCGTTCCGCGGCCGGTCCGTAAAGTGGGTGCGTGCCAAGGATTCGAGCGGCCTCCGTGGCCGAGCACCGGTCGATGCAGCGAGCCGCCCTGCTGGACGCGGCCCGGACCCTGCTGTCCGAGGGCGGGACGGACGCGCTGACCTTCCCCGCGCTCGCGGAGCGCACCGGTCTTGCCAGGTCGTCGGTGTACGAGTACTTCCGGTCGCGGGGCGCCGTGGTCGAGGAACTGTGCGAGGCCGACTTCCCCGTCTGGGCGGCGGAGGTCGAGGCCGCGATGGCCGACGCCCCCACCGCAGAGGGCAAGGTCGAGGCGTATGTGCGCCGCCAGCTCGCCCTGGTCGGGGACCGGCGGCACCGCGCCGTCGTGGCCATCTCCGCCGGCGAACTCGACACCGGGGCCCGGGAGAAGATCCGCGCCGCCCACGGCGGGCTCGTGGCCATGATCGTCGAGGCCCTGGCCGACCTCGGGCACGAGGAGCCCCGGCTCGCCGCGATGCTGCTCCAGGGCGTCGTGGACGCGGCCGTGCGCCGTATCGAACTCGGCGCGGCCGAACATCCCGAGGCGATCACCGAGGCGGCCGTCGCCATAGCGCTGCGGGGCGTCCGGGGCTAGGGCCTCTCGTTCGGACCATGCCGGGCTCGCGGGGCTGGTGCCGCCCCTCGCCGCGTTGCCGCCCCTCGCCGACGCTCCGCGTCGACTGCCTCCTCCGCCTCGCACCCGGACGCACCAGACCACGCTCACCGGGGTCGACCGGCACCGCTGCCTCCGCGCACCTCGATCCGCCGGGCAGGCCCTAACCCGGCGGCACCGGAACCCCCAGCACCGGCAGCAGCCGGGACGGGCCGTGCCCGAGCAGCCGCGGCGGCAGCAGTCCCAGCGGGTTCAGATAGGTCTCCCCGTCCAGCAGCCCCCAGTGCACGCACGCCTCGGGGCAGTGCGACCCGGTGCCCTCCACCGTCCCCACCACCTCCCCGGCCCGGACCTCCGTACCCGCCCTCACCCCGGCCCGCACCGGCTCGTACGTCGTCCGCAGCGCGGTACCCGCCAGCGCCACCGCGACCACGCCCCGTCCCGCCACCCGCCCCGCGTACGACACCCGGCCCGCCGCGACCGCCCGCACCGGGGCGCCCAGCCCCGCCGCCAGGTCCACGCCCCGGTGCCCGGCGGCGTACACGGTGGCGGGCGGCTCCCAGCCCCGCAGCACCGTCGGACGCGTCCCCACCGGCCACGTCCGGGCCAGCGCGGGCACCCGCTCACCAGGGGGTCTCCCTTCCGGCGGCGGCTCCGCCCACGCCAGGGGCGTGAGCGCGGCGAAGGCCAGCAGCAGGGGCACAAGCACCCGGTTCGGCCCGTGACGCACCAGTGATCGCATACGAGGACCCTGCCGTCCAACGGCCGATCCCGGCGGGATCTGTGGACAACCTGCCGGTTGTGGACAGCGGCGTCACCCGCCGCCCCGGCCGTCCCGTACACTTCTTCTGGCGATCCGGGTCACCGGGTCGACTTCGCACGCCCCGGTACGAAGCCCGTCACAGGGTTCGTACAAGCGCCCCTCGGTCCTTCGCGGCACGGCGCACCGCGGGCGTCAGGCGCGACCGCCGTCCGGCGGACGCGGCACAACCGAGAAACTCAAGGAGATGGCCATGGCCGTCGTCACGATGCGGGAGCTGCTGGAGAGCGGCGTCCACTTCGGTCACCAGACCCGTCGCTGGAACCCGAAGATGAAGCGCTTCATCTTCACCGAGCGCAACGGCATCTACATCATCGACCTGCTCCAGTCGCTGTCGTACATCGACCGCGCCTACGAGTTCGTCAAGGAGACCGTCGCCCACGGCGGCACGGTCATGTTCGTCGGCACGAAGAAGCAGGCGCAGGAGGCCATCGCCGAGCAGGCCACCCGCGTCGGCATGCCCTACGTCAACCAGCGCTGGCTGGGCGGCATGCTCACCAACTTCTCGACCGTCTACAAGCGTCTGCAGCGCCTCAAGGAGCTCGAGCAGATCGACTTCGACGACGTCGCCGCCTCCGGTCTGACCAAGAAGGAGCTGCTGGTCCTCTCCCGCGAGAAGGCCAAGCTCGAGAAGACCCTCGGTGGTATCCGCGAGATGCAGAAGGTGCCCAGCGCCGTCTGGATCGTGGACACCAAGAAGGAGCACATCGCGGTCGGCGAGGCCCGGAAGCTCAACATCCCGGTCGTCGCCATCCTCGACACCAACTGCGACCCCGACGAGGTCGACTACAAGATCCCGGGCAACGACGACGCGATCCGCTCCGTCACCCTGCTCACCCGCGTGATCGCCGACGCCGTCGCCGAGGGCCTCATCTCCCGCTCGCGCGTCGCCACCGGTGACAAGGGCGAGAAGGCCGCGGCCGAGCCGCTGGCCGAGTGGGAGCGCGACCTGCTCGAGGGCGAGAAGAAGGCCGACGAGGCCACCGAGGCCGTCGAGACCGCCGCCGAGGCCCCCGCCCCCGACGCCGCGGTCTCCGAGGCCGTCGAAGAGGCTGCCGCCGAGGTCGAGGCCCCCAAGGCCGAGCAGGCCTGACACCGGCGCTGACGGCGGGGCCGGCACGAACCCAGACCCCGTCCGTCATCCGTAGCCCGACACGACGCCCGCGACCCGGCCACCGGCCGGTCGCGGGCCCGTGCGGATCTCCGATCTCCCAAGACTTCCAGAAAGACTCACTGACTCATGGCGAACTACACCGCCGCCGACGTCAAGAAGCTCCGTGAGCTCACCGGCGCCGGCATGATGGACTGCAAGAAGGCGCTGGACGAGGCCGAGGGCAACGTCGAGAAGGCCGTCGAGGCGCTGCGCATCAAGGGCCAGAAGGGCGTCGCCAAGCGTGAGGGCCGCTCCGCCGAGAACGGCGCCGTGGTCTCCATCATCGCCGACGACAACTCCGAGGGTGTCCTCGTCGAGCTGAAGTGCGAGACGGACTTCGTCGCCAAGGGTGACAAGTTCCAGGCCGTGGCCAACGCCATCGCCGAGCACGTCGCCAAGACCTCCCCGGCCGACATCGAGGCGCTCCTCGCCTCCGAGATCGAGCCCGGCAAGACCGTCCAGGCGTTCGTGGACGAGGCCAACGCCAACCTCGGCGAGAAGATCGTCCTGGACCGCTTCGCGCAGTTCACCGACGGCTACGTCACCGCGTACATGCACCGCACGATGCCCGACCTGCCCCCGCAGATCGGTGTCCTCGTCGAGCTGGACAAGCCCAACGCCGAGGTCGCCAAGGGCATCGCCCAGCACATCGCCGCGTTCGCGCCGAAGTACCTCTCCAAGGAGGACGTGCCGGCCGAGGTCGTCGAGTCCGAGCGCCGCATCGCCGAGGAGACCACCCGCGCCGAGGGCAAGCCCGAGGCCGCGATCGCCAAGATCGTCGAGGGTCGCCTCAACGGCTTCTTCAAGGACGCCACGGTGCTCGGCCAGCCGTACGCCCTGGACAACAAGAAGTCCGTCCAGAAGGTGCTGGACGAGGCCGGTGTCACCCTGAAGCGCTTCTCGCGCATCAAGGTCGGCATCTGAGTCCGTACCGCGATCGACGCGCGACCCCGATAGGGTCGACAGCAGTCGTCCGCGCGGTCCGCCGTCCGTGGCTGTGCGGCGGACGGCAGCAGATCTGACGAGGAGGCCATTGCCGCGCACGGGAGCGAGAAGCGACCCACCGGCAATGGCCTTCTTCGTATGTGCAACACGTGAAAGAGGCGGGATCTCCATGACCACCAAGGCCCAGAAGAGCGACGACGGCAAAGTAAGCGGCCGGTTTCTGCTGAAGCTGTCCGGAGAGGCCTTCTCCGGCGGCGGTGGCCTCGGCGTCGACCCGGACGTGGTGCACAAGATCGCCCGCGAGATCGCCGCCGTCGTGCGTGACGGCGCCGAGATCGCGGTCGTGATCGGCGGAGGCAACTTCTTCCGCGGCGCCGAGCTCCAGCAGCGCGGCATGGACCGGGCCCGGTCCGACTACATGGGCATGCTCGGCACCGTGATGAACTGCCTCGCCCTCCAGGACTTCCTGGAGAAGGAGGGCATCGACAGCCGCGTGCAGACCGCCATCACGATGGGCCAGGTCGCCGAGCCGTACATCCCGCTGCGCGCCGTGCGCCACCTGGAGAAGGGCCGCGTGGTCATCTTCGGTGCCGGAATGGGCATGCCGTACTTCTCCACCGACACCACCGCCGCCCAGCGTGCCCTGGAGATCGACGCCGAGGCGCTGCTCATGGGCAAGAACGGTGTGGACGGTGTCTACGACGCCGACCCCAAGACCAACCCCGACGCCGTCAAGTTCGACGCGCTCGGCTACGGCGAGGTCATCACCCGCGACCTCAAGGTCGCCGATGCCACCGCCGTCACCCTGTGCCGCGACAACAGCCTGCCGATCCTCGTGTTCGAGCTGCTGGCCGAGGGCAATATCGCGCGGGCTGTCAAGGGTGAGAAGATCGGCACGCTCGTGGGTGACGAGGGAAGCCGGGACTGACCGGCGGCCCCGCGCCACCGGCGCGACCCGTCCGGGGCAAGGACGGAACGCGCCCCGGCCGGGGGATGGACAATCTTCTGCCGGTCGGGAACCGTGCAGGAAGCAGACGCGACGCAGCCGGCCCGCCGCCCGACCGGGCATCGGGGCCGGGCCTTACTCAAGACACGCAGGAGCAAGTGGTGATCGAAGAGACCCTCCTCGAAGCCGAGGAGAAGATGGAGAAGGCCGTCGTGGTCGCCAAGGAGGACTTCGCCGCGATCCGCACCGGCCGTGCGCACCCCGCGATGTTCAACAAGATCGTGGCGGACTACTACGGTGCCCCGACGCCGATCAACCAGCTCGCCTCGTTCTCCGTGCCGGAGCCGCGGATGGCCGTGGTGACCCCGTTCGACAAGAGCGCGCTGCGCAACATCGAGCAGGCGATCCGTGACTCCGACCTGGGCGTCAACCCCAGTAACGACGGCAACATCATCCGTGTGGTGTTCCCCGAGCTGACCGAGGAGCGCCGCCGCGACTACATCAAGGTCGCCAAGCACAAGGCCGAGGACGCCAAGGTCTCGATCCGCTCCGTGCGCCGCAAGGCCAAGGACGCCATCGACAAGCTGATCAAGGACGGCGAGGTCGGCGAGGACGAGGGCCGCCGCGCCGAGAAGGAGCTCGACGACCTGACCGCCAAGTACGTGGCGCAGGTGGACGAGCTCCTCAAGCACAAGGAAGCGGAGCTCCTCGAAGTCTGATGAGCGACTCTTCCTGGGGGGCGCCGCCGCAGGCGGGGCAGGCCGGGTACTGGGGGCCCACCGCGGGTGGGCCTGTCCAGGGGGCTGTCACGGCGGGTCCCGCATACGATGCGCCCGAGGCGCAGCAGACTCGCCCCATGCCCAGCGTGCCCGACGTACCCGCGTATGGCGGAGACCAGGACGACGACCCGATGCCCGACGCCCCTCAGCCGGTGCCCGTGCCGAAGAAGACCGCGGGCCGTGACCTGAGCGCGGCCATAGGCGTCGGCGTGGGGCTCGGCGTGGTCATCATCGCCTCGCTCTTCGTCGTCAAGGCCGTGTTCGTCGGTGTGGTCGCCGTCGCGGTGGTCGTCGGTCTGTGGGAGCTGACCAGCCGGCTCCAGGAACGCAAGGGCATCAAGGCACCCCTGGTGCCGCTCGCGGTGGGCGGCGCGGCCATGGTGGTCGCCGGGTACGCGCGCGGCGCCGAGGGCGCCTGGGTGGCCACGGCGCTCACCGCGCTGGCCGTCCTGGTCTGGCGGATGACGCAGCCGCCGGAGGGCTACCTCAAGGACGTCACGGCCGGCGTCTTCGCCGCCTTCTACGTGCCGTTCCTGGCGACCTTCGTCGCGATGATGCTCACCGCCGACGACGGTGCCTGGCGGGTGCTGACGTTCCTGCTCCTCACCGTGGTCAGCGACACCGGCGCGTACGCGGTCGGCTGGCGCTTCGGCAAGCGCAAGCTCGCTCCGCGCATCAGCCCCGGCAAGACCCGCGAGGGCCTGCTGGGCGCGATCGCCTTCGCCATGGTCGCGGGCGCCCTGTGCATGCAGTTCCTCATCGAGGACGGCGCCTGGTGGCAGGGCCTGGTCCTCGGCCTCGCGGTCGCGTGCAGCGCCACGCTGGGCGACCTCGGCGAGTCCATGATCAAGCGGGACCTCGGCATCAAGGACATGGGCACCCTCCTCCCCGGCCACGGAGGAATCATGGACCGCCTAGACTCCCTGCTCCCCACGGCACCAGTGGTGTGGCTGCTGCTGGTGGCGTTCGTGGGCTCCTAGTCGCCGTTCGGCCCGGGGCCCCGCTCTCCCTCCGAGAGCGGGGCCCGCTGCGTTGTCCCCGCAGAAAGGCTGAAGCCGGCGTCGGCGCGGTCTCAGGCCCGCCGACGGCGGTCGTTGATCACGGCCCAGGCCGTCGTCGCGAAGAGTACGGCCCAGAGGGCGGTCATCACCCCGACCAGCGGGCTGATACCAGCGTCGATGATGTTCAGGACCAGCCCGATCGTGGCGCAGCACGTGGCCACGATCAGAACCTTGAGAGCCGTCGGCATTCCCTTACCCTTCCGCCTCGGTCCGCAGGGCAGGCCGCCACTCTGGACTCGGACCGTCGCGCGTCTCAGCGCAGGGCTTCCGGCTCTTCCGGATCAGCCCCAGCAGCACCCAGGCGTTCGGCCAGCTCTTCAAGGCCGACTGGACACTGCCCTTCATCGGCGACTTCCTGCCCTTCGAGCTGTACATCGCTGACACCGCCTCTACCCCGAGATACGTGGAAGCTCGGCGGCATCCGACCAGTAGTCTCCTCTGGGCTCTGGGCTCTGGGCTCAGGGCCGCTACTCGAGGGCTCGTTTCGATCAGGTGGTGTGCTGCGGGCAGTGGGCCGGCGGGGCTGAAGCCACTTGTGTCCGGACTGTTGAGGGAGTTGGCCGGTGTCCGCTCTGGACTTCTACGCTCATGTCGCCGTCTGCGGTGAGGTTCTCGGAGTTGGTCTCGGTGCCGGCCCGAAAACCTGGGAAGCCGTTCTGGGGGCGACGAGCCTCGATGTTCCCGGTGGTGGCCTGCTGCGGCGGGACTACGGGCTCGTGGAGATCAACTTCTCGCCGGACCAGCCAGGGCGGCAAGGGCAGATGTCGTGCTTCGGTTTCGGCGTGAAGATCCAACGACTCCTGTACGACCAGTCCCCGAGCATCGTGCCGTCCCCGCTCTCACGGGAATACGGGGAATTCGCACCCAGAGTCCCGTTCGAGGAACTGCAGGCCGCCATCCTGGCCCTGGGCCACACGGTGGAACTCGACCAGCACAGCACGTCGAGTGACATGGACTGCTACCGCGTATCCGCGTCCGCCGCCCGCATCCACGTCGTCGCCGACCCTGACCCCTACGGGTCAGGCGACCCAGATCCAGGCGGACATCAAAAGGGGGATGTCTGGTCCGTCGACGTGTGGTGACCAGCCGACGGCCTCCCGGCAGCGTCCGTGGTACGTCGACGGACACCACCGAGGGGTGACCACCCCCACCCCGCTCCGGCCCGGGCACCCCAAGTCGATCTGAGACACTGGTACCACCATGCCCAAGCCCGGAGAACTCACTTTCGTTGCCCCCCGCGGAGCCAAGAAGCCGCCGCGGCATCTCGCTGATCTTTCGCCCGCGGAGCGGAAGGACGCCGTCGCGGAGGCGGGGGAGAAGCCGTTTCGTGCCAAGCAGCTCTCGCAGCACTACTTCGCCCGGTACGCGCACGACCCCGAGCAGTGGACGGACATCCCGGCCGGCTCGCGGGAGAAGCTGCGGGAGGCGCTGTTCCCGGAGCTGATGTCGGTGGTCCGGCATCTGTCCACGGACCAGGGGACCACCCGTAAGACGCTGTGGCGCCTGTTCGACGGCACGCTCGTGGAGTCGGTGCTGATGCGGTACCCGGACCGGGTCACCATGTGCATCAGCAGCCAGGCGGGGTGCGGGATGAACTGCCCGTTCTGCGCCACCGGCCAGGCCGGCCTCGACCGGAACCTGTCCACCGCCGAGATCGTGCACCAGATCGTGGACGGCATGCGTGCGCTCAGGGACGGCGAGGTCCCCGGCGGGCCCGCCCGGCTCTCCAACATCGTCTTCATGGGCATGGGCGAGCCGCTCGCCAACTACAAGCGCGTGGTCGGGGCCGTTCGTGCCCTCACCGATCCCGCCCCCGACGGTCTCGGCCTCTCCCAGCGCGGCATCACCGTGTCCACCGTCGGCCTCGTCCCCGCCATCCACCGCTTCGCCGACGAGGGCCTGAAGTGCCGGCTGGCGATCTCCCTGCACGCCCCCGACGACGAGCTGCGCGACACCCTCGTCCCCGTGAACACGCGGTGGAAGGTGCGCGAGGTGCTGGACGCCGGGTTCGAGTACGCGGCGAAGTCGGGCCGTCGGCTGTCCATCGAGTACGCGCTCATCCGGGACATCAACGACCAGGCGTGGCGGGGCGACCGGCTCGGCCGGATGCTCAAGGGCAGGCCCGTGCACGTCAACCTGATCCCGCTCAACCCCACCCCCGGCTCCAAGTGGACCGCGTCCCGGCCCGAGGACGAGAAGGCGTTCGTGGAGGCCATCGCCGCGCACGGCGTGCCGGTGACCGTCCGGGACACCCGCGGTCAGGAGATCGACGGGGCGTGTGGCCAGCTCGCGGCCACCGAGCGGTAACCTGGGCCGGTCAGTACAACGTCATACGAGTCATACATCTGCATATTCCGACAGGGGAGCGCCACAGCGCTGAGAGTGCGGCAACCAGGCCGCAGACCCTCTGAACCTCGCCCAGGTCATTCTGGGTAGGAAGTTCGGTCACCACTCAAGCTGCTGCGCCCTGCCCGGCCTCCCTCGCGGAGTCCGCGCAGGGCCGCGTCTCTTCCTGGCCCACCCAGGAGGATCACCAGTGCACACCAAGACCTTCGTGGCCGCGGCGGCCGGCCTCGGCCTGCTCACGCTCTCCGCGTGCGGGTCCACCGACACCAAGGGGGCCGCGGACACCAGGACCGTGACCCTCGTCAGCCACGACTCGTGGGCCGCGTCCAAGGACGTGATCGCGGACTTCGAGAAGCAGTCCGGCTACCGGTTGCGCGTCCTCAAGGACGGCGACGCCGGCCAGGCCGTCAACAAGGCGATCCTCACCAAGGACAACCCCCAGGGGGACGTCTTCTTCGGTGTCGACAACACCCTGCTCTCCCGCGCCCTCGACAACGGCCTCTTCCAGCCGTACGCCGCCAAGGGCCTCGGCCAGGTCGACGGCGCCTTCCAGCTCGACGCGGCCAGGCACCGCGTCACCCCGGTCGACCACGGCGACATCTGCGTCAACTACGACAAGGCGTACTTCACCGAGCACAAGCTGAAGCCGCCGCGCACCTTCGCCGACCTCGCGGACCCGAAGTACAGGAACCTGCTGGTCACCGAGAACGCCGCGACCTCCTCGCCCGGCCTCGGCTTCCTGCTCGGCAGCGCGGCCGGTTACGGCGACAAGGGCTGGGAGGGGTACTGGAAGAAGCTGAAGGCCAACGGCGTCAAGGTCGTCGACGGCTGGGAGCAGGCCTACTACCAGGAGTTCTCCGGCTCCTCCGAGGGCAGGAAGGCGGGCGGTGACCGCCCGCTCGTCGTGTCGTACGCCTCCTCGCCGCCCGCCGAGGTGATCTACGCCAAGAAGAAGCCGAAGACCGCCCCGACCGGCGTCGCCGACGGCACCTGCTTCCGGCAGGTCGAGTTCGCCGGCCTGCTGAACCACGCGAAGAACCCCGCCGGCGGCAAGGCGTTCCTCGACTTCCTCCTGACCAAGCGGTTCCAGCAGGACATGCCGCTCAACATGTTCGTGTACCCGGTGACCAAGGACGCCCGGGTCCCCGCCGAGTTCACCGAGTACGGGCCCGCCGCCAAGGACCCGGCGACCATGGCGCCCGCGAGGATCGCCGCCAACCGCGACCAGTGGGTCAGCTCGTGGACGTCACTCGTACTGAAGTGACCGGAGCGGCCGGACGGCGAAGCCGCGGGAGCGCGGCGCGGCTGGGGCTCATGGCCCTGCCCGTCGCGTTCTTCGCGCTGTTCTTCGCCTGGCCCGTCGCCGCGATCACCGCGCGCGGGCTCAAGGCGGGCGGCGCCTGGCACCTCGGGCGGTTCACCGAGGTGCTCGGCCGCTCCGACATCCGGCACGTGCTCTGGTTCACCACCTGGCAGGCGCTCGCCTCCACCGCGCTCACCCTGCTGATCGCGCTGCCCGCCGCCTGGGTCTTCGCGCGGCTGGAGTTCCCCGGCAAGCAGGTGCTGCGGGCCGTCGTCCTCGTGCCGTTCGTGCTGCCCACGGTGGTCGTCGGTACCGCGTTCCTCGCCCTGGTCGGCCACGGCGGACTGCTGGACGAGCTGTGGGGCGTCCGCCTGGACACCACGGTGTGGGCGATCCTCGTCGCGCACGTCTTCTTCAACTACGCCGTCGTCGTCCGCACCGTCGGCGGTCTCTGGGGACAGCTCGACCCGCGGCAGGAGGAGGCCGCCCGGATGCTGGGCGCGTCCCCGCTGCGCGCCTGGCGCCAGGTGACCCTGCCCGCGCTGGCGCCCGCCGTGGCCGCCGCCGCGCTGATGGTCTTCCTGTTCACCTTCACCTCCTTCGGTGTGGTCCAGATCCTCGGCGGACCCACCTTCTCCACCCTGGAGGTGGAGATCTACCGCCAGACCTCCGAGGTCTTCGACCTGACCACGGCCGCCGTCCTCACGCTGGTGCAGTTCGCGGCGGTCGGCGCGATCCTCGCCGTGCACGCCTGGACGGTACGGCGCCGGGAGACCGCGCTGCGCCTGGTCGACGCCTCCGGCACCGCCCGCCGTCCGCGCGGCGCCGGCCAGTGGGCCCTGCTCGGCGGAGTCCTCACCACCGTCGCCGTCCTGCTGGTGCTGCCGCTCGGAGTACTCGTACGCCGCTCGCTGGACGCGCCGGGCTTCGGCTACTACCGGGCACTGACCGACGCCGACGGCGGTACGTTCCTGGTGGCGCCGCTGCACGCGGTGTGGACCTCGCTGGAGTACGCCGTCGCCGCCACCGGTATCGCCCTGGTGGTCGGCGCCCTCGCCGCCGCGGCGCTGGCCCGGCGGGACGCGGGCCGGCTGATGCGCGGGTTCGACGCGCTGCTGATGCTGCCGCTGGGTGTCTCCGCGGTGACGGTCGGCTTCGGTTTCCTGATCGCGCTGGACGAGCCCCCGCTGGACCTGCGCCAGTCCTGGTTCCTGGTCCCGCTCGCGCAGGCGCTGGTCGGCGCGCCCTTCGTGGTGCGGACCATGCTGCCGGTGCTGCGGGCGGTGGACGCCCGGCTCAGGGAGGCGGCCGCCGTGCTCGGTGCGTCGCCCTGGCGGGTGTGGCGGGAGGTCGATCTGCCGCTGGTGCGGCGGGCGTTGCTGGTCGCGGCCGGGTTCGCGTTCGCGGTGTCGCTCGGTGAGTTCGGGGCGACCGTGTTCATCGCGCGGCCCGACAACCCCACGCTGCCGGTGGCGGTGGCCCGGCTGCTCGGACGGCCGGGAGAGCTGAACTACGGCCAGGCCATGGCCCTTTCCACGATTCTCATGGTCGTCTGCGCGGCCGCGCTGCTCGTGCTGGAGCGGCTGCGCACCGACCGGACGGGGGAGTTCTGATGCTGCTGAGCCTCGAAGAGGCGACGGTCCGTCTCGGCGGGCGGCCCGTGCTCGACACGGTGGACCTCGAGGTCGCCGAGCACGAGGTGGTGTGCGTGCTCGGGCCCAGCGGCAGCGGCAAGTCGACCCTGCTGCGGAGCGTGGCCGGACTCCAGCCCCTGTCCTCGGGGCGGGTGTCGCTCGACGGCCGTGACCAGGCGGGGGTACCCGCGCACCGGCGCGGGGTGGGGCTGATGTTCCAGGACCACCAGCTCTTCCCGCAGCGGGACGTCGGCGGCAACGTCGCCTTCGGACTCCGCATGCACGGCATGCCCAAGGAGCAACGGGACGCCCGGGTGAAGGAGTTGCTGGAGCTGGTCGGGCTTCCCGGCGCGGCCCGGCGTGCGGTCGCCGGGCTGTCGGGCGGTGAGCAGCAGCGGGTGGCCCTCGCGCGGGCGCTCGCGCCCCGGCCGAGGCTGCTCATGCTGGACGAGCCGCTCGGGCAGTTGGACCGTTCGCTGCGGGAGCGGCTGGTGATCGAACTCCGGGACCTCTTCGGCCGGTTGGGCACCACCGTGCTCGCCGTCACCCACGATCAGGGCGAGGCGTTCGCGCTGGCCGACCGGGTGGTGGTGATGCGGGACGGGCGGATCGCGCAGTCCGGGACTCCGCTGGAGGTGTGGCGCAGGCCGGCCGACGCCTTCGTGGCCCGCTTCCTCGGCTTCGAGAACGTGGTCCCGGCGAGTGTGACCGGGACGGCCGCCGACACCCCCTGGGGCAGGCTGCCCGTGCCCGAGGGGTCGCCGCAGGGTGCCGGGGAGGTGCTGGTGCGGCCTGCCGGGGTGCGGCTCGTAGACGCCGGCGAGGGGCTGGCCTGCACGGTGACCGCCCGCACCTTCAAGGGCACCCATGTGGCGCTCCGGCTCCAGCCCCGCGACGGCGGCCCGCACCTGGAGGCCGCCTGCCCGCTGCGCGAGGCCCCGGAGACCGGCGCCGGGACCGGGGTGGAGTTCGACGCGGCGGAGACCGTCGTCCTCGGCCGGGCCGAGGCAAGGACAGCGGCCCGCCCCCGCGCGTGACGGGGACGGGCCGCTGCCGGGTCCGGCGGGCGGAGCGTCAGCTGCCGCTCCTGGCGCCGCGGCGGCGCATGCCGAAGTACACCGCGCCACCGCCGACGACGACGAGGGCACCGGCGACACCGGCGATCAGGCCGGTGTTGGAGTTCGCACCGGTCTCGGCGAGGTTGGAGTCACCGATCGCGGCGGAGGGGGCGTTGCTCGGCTCCGCGGACACCGGGGCGGCGCCGCCACTGCTCTCGCTCGCGGACGGCGCCGGGGTGGCGCTGTCGCCGGCGGGCACCGACGCGGACGGGGTGGGCGCCGGGGACTCGGAGGCGGGCGGCGTCGGGGAGGGGGACTCCTCCTTCTTGCACGCGGTCGCCGGGGTGGTCACGTTGCCCTTGATGTCCTCGTCCACCAGGCCGGGGACCTTGATGTGGACGCGGTAGGTCGCGTTGGCCTTCCAGTCCTCGTCGAAGACGACCTTGGCGCCCTCGCGGGCCCCGGTCACCTCCTTCTCACCGACCTGCCTGTCGTCGGCGCCGTTGTTCTCCAGGAACACGGTGACGGTGGCGGTGCGCTTCGAGGCGTCGATGTCGGTGACGACGATCTGGCCCTCGTCCCCGGTGCACAGGGCCTCGGCCGAGAAGTCACGGATGTTGCACGCCAGGGCCTGGCTGGAGAGACCCAGCAGCAGAGCGGCGGAGGCGGAGGCAACACCCAGGATGCGCACGGAGCGGCGCGCGTTACGGCGGGATATGGACAAGTCATGTCCTTTGCTGAGTGCAGAACTGCGGGGGGCTGGAGGGGAGTTGGAGCAGCGGACGGAGCTGAGCCCCAGCCTCCCCACAAGACACACAGGTTTATAAGTGCGCCATAAGCATGTCAATGCATAGGCGGTACAAGGGGGTTGACTTTACCTTCTTATTGCTCGGTGAGACGTTTCAGTGCGTCGGGAGCCAGCTCGATCCGGCCAACCAGGGCGATACGGGACTCCATCGGCCGTTCCCGTGCCAACGCCCGCAGCAGGGGCCAGGCGGGAAGCCTCTCGGTCCAGTGCTCCTCGTCCACCAGCACCATGGGTGTCGGATTGCCGCGCGAGCCATAGTAGTTGGGGGTGGCGTTGTCGAAGATCTCCTGTACGGTCCCGGCCGCCCCCGGCAGGAACACCACGCCGGCGTTGGAGCGGGCCAGCAGGCCGTCCTCCCGTGTGGCGTTGGCGAAGTACTTACCGAGGTGGGAGGCGAACGCGTTGGGCGGCTCGTGCCCGTAGAACCAGGTCGGGATGCCCACCGACCCGCCCCCGTCCGGCCAGCGTTCGCGCACCTCGAAGGCGGCCCGGGCCCAGTCCGTCACGGACGGGGTGAAGGAGGGCGCCTTGGCCAGCATCCGCAGGGCCTCGGTCAGCATCCCGTCCTCGAACGGCGCCGCGTACGCGCCGAGGTTGGCCGCCTCCATCGCGCCCGGACCGCCGCCGGTCGCCACCGTGAACCCGGCGCGGGCCAGTTCGCGGCCGAGCCGGGCCGCGCCCGCGTACTCCTCGGTGCCGCGGGCCATCGCGTGGCCGCCCATGACGCCCACCACCCGGGCACCGGTGAGATGTTCGTCCAGCGCGTCGGAGACCGAGTCGTCGTGCATCGCGCGGAGCATCGAGGCGAGGATGTCACCGTCGGACCTGGTCCGCTGGAACCACGTGTACGCCAGCGCGTCCGGCGTCGCCTCGTACCCGTCGGCCAACGAGGCGAACAACTCCTCGGGCGTGTAGACGAATCCTCGGTACGGGTCGAAGGGCAGGCCCGGCACCGGCGGGAACACCAGGGCCCCACGGGCGGTCAGATGCGTCGCCGCGCCGGGGTCCATGGGGCAGCCGAGGAAGGCGGCGCCCCCGGAATCGAGCCGCAGCAGGTCTTCCGTACGGCCGGTCAGGTCGACGGCCTGCACGCGGAATCCCGCGAGCGTCCCGTGCGCGGCGACGACGGCGTCGAACTCCGCCAGCGACTCGATCTCGTGGTCCGGGGCGACCTCTTCGGGTCGGGCGGGTATCGGAGGCATCCGCACATGCTAGTGCCGTGACCGGCAAGGTTCACCGGCTCGCGGCGTCCGGCACGGCACCTCGCCGCGTTGTCGCGTCGCCCGGGTACATCCGGTACGCGGGCGATGGTCCGCCTTGCGATGCACCGCACCGGACGCCGCGAGCTTTCCGGCGAACCTTTCCGGTCACAGCCAGTGCTGCTCCGGCTCATCCCCCGGACCCGCCTCACCCAGGTCGTGGTCGCCGTGGGCGTGGACGAGGTCGTACCGCAGGGCGCCGAGCCCCGCCTCCCGGTCGCCGCGCGCCCGTTCGCGCCGCTCCAGTTCCTCCAGCGGGCAGTGGACTCCGACGAAGACGACGTCCTCGGGCCGCAGTACGGCCAGGCGGTCGGTCAGCCGCCACGTCTCGCCGAGCACGTGGTCCGCCACGAGGTCGTTGCCCGTCTCGGCCATGGCCGAGACCAAGGGGTGGAAACCGCGCCGGGTCCGGCGCAAGACGGTCTCGAACTCCTTTCGGGACATATCCCGTTGGGCTCGCTTCGCGTTGAAGGAGTCCACCGCGAGATGGGGGTGCACGCCGTCGTCCGGGATGCCGAGCAACTCGCGCGCGATGCTCGACTTCCCGGAGTTCGACGTACCGTTCAGGAAGCTGACGCGGCCTGTTGTCATCGGGGCGTGGTCACCCCTGGACGGCGGCCGGGTCCATCCACATGATCTCCCAGGTGTGGCCGTCGAGGTCGTCGAAGGCGCGGCCGTACATGAAGCCGTGTTCCTGGGTCGCCCCGTGCGAGGTGCCGCCCGCCGCGATGGCCCTCTCGACCAGTTCGTCGACCTTCTCCCGGCTCTCGGCGCTCAGACAGAGCAGGGCCTCGCTGGAGGTCCGGGAGTCCACGATCTTCTTCTGGGTGAACTGGGCGTAGTGCGCGGGCGACAGGAACATCGCCACGATGGTGTCGCTGATCACCACGCTGACCACGTCGTCCGTGCTGAACTGCTCGTTGATGCCGTAACCCAGGTCGCTGTAGAACTTCCGGGTGGCGGGCACGTCGGTGGTGACCAGGTTCATGAAGATCATCTGCTGGTACACGGTCTCTCCCCTGCGATCAATGCGCGTGCTGCTTTCCCCGGTACAGACGGCGGGCCGCCGGAGAACTCATCGGCGGCCCGCGAACTTTTTCCGCTCGCCTCACGTCAGTGCGTCGGCGGCAGCGCCGACAGGTAGGCGATCAGCAGGGTGAGGGGTACGAACAGCGCGATCAGCGCGGCGGCCCGCAGCGCGGCGGAGCCCCGCAGCATCGTGGCGGGGGCGCCGAGGCGGAGCAGCGCGGCCGTGGTGCCGGCGCGGGACTGGCGGGTCTCCACGGCGGCCGTCAGCAAGGTGGCCAGGGAGCAGCCGCCGACCACCAGCGTGGCCACGGTGGACAGCGGGCCGAAGGCGGCCGCCGGCTGGTCGTACATCGCGGTCGTGGCGAGCGCGGCCGACGTCACCGCGCAGACCACCCCGAGCGGGCGTCCGATGCGCGTGGCCTCCGACATCAGCACCCGACCCGCCAGCAGCCGCAGGGCGCCCGGCTGCGCCGACTGGAGCACCCGTCCGCACAGGTAGGCGAGACCCGGCGCGGCCAGTACCAGTCCGAGCGCGGTGAGCAGCCAGCCGGCCAGCACCGCCGCACCCTCCACGGGCAGCGCCAGCACGGACGCCGGGGCGGCCCGGTTGGCGTACGCCTGCACGGCGAGGCCCGCCGCCAGCGCGGCGACACCCCAGGGGAAGCCCGCCGGGGCCTCGCGGGGCGGCGGTGCGACGGTCAGCACGTCCGACCAGCTCGCGTCCTCGGCCCCGGCCTCCCCGGCCCCGGCCTCCACGGGGATCTCGGCCGGGGCCTCCGCCTTGTGGAGGACGGCGTGGCGACGGGCGCCCAAGGACGCGCCCCTCGCGGTGGGACGGCGCGGGTCCCGGGGACGGAGGCTGAGCGCCACCGCGCCCGACGCGGTGACCGGCAGCAGAGCCAGCAGGGTCAGCGCGGCCGGGACCGGCAGCGGCCGGCCGGCCGCGGTGAACTGCGCGCCCCTGCCGTCGATGGGCAGCCCCGACAGGTCGCCGCGCAGATGCAGGAAGAACAGCAGGGCGACCAACGAGCCCAGGGTGCAGGCGAGCAGGGTGGTCAGCGCGGAGACCGCCATCAGCCGGCCGGGCCCGAGTCCCACCGCCGACAGCCCCGGCCGGGGCTGGGTGCCGGGGTCGGTACGGGCCACCGCGGCGGCCAGGTAGACCGTCGCGGCGAGCGGCACCACGCACCAGGCCAGGCGCAGCGCCGCCGCGCCCGGCGTCCCGGGGTGGCCCATCGCGTAGCCGAGGGAGCCGAGCAGCAGGAAGCCGGTGCCCGCCGAGGCGGCCGCCACGAGCAGGCGGCGCAACTGGACGGCGGGTCTGGCCGCGCGGGTCAGACGGAGAGCGAGCACGCCGCCCGGCCTTCCGTGTCCGGGGTGTCCGGGAGGTGCACGGTCTTCACCCGGCGTCCGTCCAGCAGCGAGACCGAGCGGTCGGCGAGGGCCGCCGTCTCCGGGTCGTGCGTGGCGAGGACCACCGTGATGCCGTGCGAGCGGGCCGCCGTGGTGAGCGTGCGCAGGACGTGCCCCCGGTCGGCCCGGTGCAGCGGCGCGGTCGGCTCGTCGGCGAACAGCACCGTAGGCCCCGGGGCCAGCGCGCGGGCGATGGCGACGCGCTGCCGCTCCGCTTGGAGCAGTTCGTGCGGGCGCTTCCTGGACTTGTCGCCCACGTCCAGCCGCTCCAGCCACTCCATCGCGGCCACCTTGGCGCGGCGGCGGCCGGTACCGCGCAGCATCAGCGGCAGCGCCGCGTTCTCCCACACGTTCAGCTCCGGCACGAGCGCCGGGGCCGGGTCGATCCAGCCGAAGCGGTCGCGGCGCAGCTTCTCGCGGGCCATCGGGCCCATGGTGTGCACGGGGGAGCTGTTGAACCACACCTCGCCCTCGTCCACCCGGACCTGCCCGGACAGGCAGCGCAGCAGGGTCGTCTTGCCGCTGCCGCGCGGGCCGCCGACCGCGAGGATCTCGCTCTCCCGGACGCCCAGCGAGATGCCGGCGATGCCGGGGGAGCCGTCGGGATGCTTGAAGTGCAGGGAGCGTGCCCACAGCACGTCGTTGTCCGGCGGAGCCTCCATGGCGTACACCTCGGTTCTGATCCGTTTTCCCGTGTCCTGTGCCCTGTTCGGGGGAACGAAGAGCGGGCCGATCGGTCACTGGGCACGGTAGGCAGCACCGAGGGGGAGGCGGCACAGCACACGGCCCCGGACCGCCGTTCTCACTCGAACGGGCGGAGCCGGGGCCGGGGGCGGAGGGGTCAGAGCTTCGTCCACGCCTCCGTCAGGGTCGCGCGCAGGATCTGCTCGATCTCGTCGAACGTCTCCTGGTTGGCGATCAGCGGCGGCGCGAGCTGGATCACCGGGTCACCGCGGTCGTCGGCGCGGCAGTACAGGCCGTTCTCGAACAGGGCCTTGGAGAGGAAGCCGTACAGGACGCGCTCGATCTCGTCGGCGTCGAAGGACTCCTTGGTGTCCTTGTCCTTCACCAGCTCGATGCCGTAGAAGAAGCCGTTGCCGCGGACGTCGCCGACGATGGGCAGGTCGTGCAGCTTCTGGAGGGTGCGCAGGAAGGCGCCCTCGTTGTCCAGGACGTGCTGGTTCAGGCCCTCGCGCTCGAACAGGTCGAGGTTGGCGAGGCCGACTGCGGCGGACACCGGGTGACCGCCGAAGGTGTAGCCGTGCAGGAAGACGTTGTCGTCCCGGTAGAACGGCTCGGCGATCCGGTCGGAGACGATCGTGGCGCCGATCGGGGAGTAGCCCGAGGTCATGCCCTTGGCGCAGGTGATGATGTCGGGGACGTAGCCGAATTTGTCGCAGGCGAACATCGTGCCCAGGCGGCCGAAGGCGCAGATGACCTCGTCCGAGACGAGCAGCACGTCGTACTGGTCGCAGATCTCGCGCACCCGCTGGAAGTAGCCGGGCGGGGGCGGGAAGCAGCCGCCGGCGTTCTGCACCGGCTCCACGAAGACGGCCGCTACCGTGTCCGGGCCCTCGAAGAGGATCTGCTGCTCGATCTGGTCGGCGGCCCAGCGGCCGAACGCCTCGGGGTCCTCACCGTGGATCGGGGCGCGGTAGATGTTGGTGTTCGCCACCTTGTGCGCGCCCGGCACCAGCGGCTCGAAGGGCGCCTTCAGCGCGGGCAGGCCGGTGATGGACAGGGCGCCCTGCGGGGTGCCGTGGTAGGCCAGCGAGCGGGATATCACCTTGTGCTTGGCGGGCTTGCCGACCAGCTTGAAGTACTGCTTGGCCAGCTTCCACGCGGTCTCCACGGCCTCGCCGCCGCCGGTGGTGAAGAAGACCTTGTTGAGGTCGCCGGGGGCGTAGCCGGCCAGCCGCTCGGCCAGCTCGATCGCCTTCGGGTGGGCGTAGGACCACACCGGGAAGAAGGCCAGTTCCTGCGCCTGCTTCAGCGCGGTCTCGGCCAGCTCCACCCGGCCGTGCCCGGCCTGGACCACGAACAGACCCGCCAGGCCGTCGAGGTACCGCTTGCCCTTGTCGTCGAAGACGTGGGTGCCCTCGCCCCGCACGATGGTGGGGACGGGCGAGTTCTCGTACGACGACATGCGGGTGAAGTGCATCCACAGGTGGTCGTACGCTGTGCGGCTGAGGTCCTTCTGCGTCACGGTTATCGGGTTCCCCACATGTAGGTCTGCTTCTTGAGCTTGAGATAGACGAAGCTCTCGGTGGAGCGGACACCGGGCAGGGCCCGGATACGCCGGTTGATCACGTCCAGCAGGTGGTCGTCGTCCTCGCAGACGATCTCGGCGAGGACGTCGAAGGAGCCCGCCGTCATGACCACGTACTCGACCTCCGACATGGCGCTCAGCGCGTCCGCGACCCCGTCCACGTCGCCCTCGACGTGCACCCCGACCATCGCCTGGCGGCGGAAGCCCACGGTGAGCGGGTCGGTGACCGCCACGATCTGCATCACGCCCTGGTCGAGCAGCTTCTGCACCCGCTGGCGCACCGCGGCCTCGGAGAGTCCGACCGCCTTGCCGATCGCGGCGTAGGGCCTGCGGCCGTCCTCTTGGAGCTGCTCGATGATGGCGAGGGACACGGCGTCCAACTGCGGGGTGCCGCTCCTGGACTCGCGGGCGGAGTCCCTGTGTTCTGTGCTTCGACTGGCCACGCCCTCACTGTGCACGACACCTCGACAGTTTCGCAAGGCTCGATCGATGAAATTCGTTGTCCAGGGGCGTTCAGTGTGCGGATTTCGCAGGACGGGTCGCGGTGGGGGTGTTGAAAACGCGGGTGTCCCGACTAGGGTTGGGCTGTCTCAGCCATCGGACAGCCCGTGCGGCCCTCCGGGGCGGGGACAGCTCGAACCCTCGAACCAGATCAGGAGGCCGGCAGTGAGCACCGAGCCGCGTGGGCTGCGCAAACTCCGGAACTATGTCGCCGGTGAGTTCCGGGACGCCGCCGACGGACGGACCACCGAGGTGGTCAACCCCGCCACCGGTGAGGTGTACGCGACCGCGCCGCTGTCCGGGCAGGCGGACGTGGACGCCGCCATGGACGCGGCAGCCAAGGCGTTCCCGGCCTGGCGCGACAGCACCCCCGCCGAGCGGCAGAGGGCCCTGCTCAAGATCGCCGACGCGTTCGAGGAGCGGGCCGAGGAACTCATCGCGGCCGAGGTGGAGAACACGGGCAAGCCCGTCGGGCTCACCCGCTCCGAGGAGATCCCGCCGATGGTCGACCAGATCCGCTTCTTCGCGGGCGCGGCCCGGATGCTGGAGGGACGCTCCGCCGGCGAGTACATGGACGGCCTGACCTCCATCATCCGCCGCGAGCCGATCGGCGTCTGCGCGCAGGTCGCACCGTGGAACTACCCGATGATGATGGCCGTGTGGAAGTTCGCCCCGGCGCTCGCCGCGGGCAACACGGTCGTCCTCAAGCCCTCGGACACCACCCCCGCCTCCACCGTCCTCATCGCCGAGATCATCGGCTCGGTCCTGCCGGCCGGCGTCTTCAACGTCATCTGCGGCGACCGCGACACCGGCCGCATGATGGTCGAGCACCCGACCCCGGCCATGGCCTCCATCACCGGTTCGGTGCGCGCGGGCATGTCGGTCGCCGAGTCGGCGTCCAAGGACCTCAAGCGGGTCCACCTGGAGCTGGGCGGCAAGGCGCCGGTCGTCGTCTTCGAGGACACCGACATCCCCAAGGCCGTCGAGGACATCTCGGTGGCGGGCTTCTTCAACGCCGGCCAGGACTGCACGGCCGCGACCCGCGTCCTCGTCCAGGAGTCCATCCACGACGAGTTCGTGGCCGCGCTCGCCAAGGCCGCGTCGGAGACGAAGACCGGGCAGCCGGACGACGAGGACGTGCTCTACGGCCCGCTGAACAACCCCAACCAGCTCAAGCAGGTGGCCGGCTTCATCGAGCGGCTGCCCGCGCACGCCAAGGTCGAGTCGGGTGGCCACCAGGTCGGCGACAAGGGGTACTTCTACGCCCCGACCGTGGTCTCCGGCCTCAAGCAGGACGACGAGATCATCCAGAACGAGGTGTTCGGGCCGGTCATCACCGTCCAGTCCTTCACCGACGAGGACCAGGCCGTCGAGTGGGCCAACGGCGTCGACTACGCGCTGGCCTCCTCGGTGTGGACCAAGGACCACGGGCGCGCCATGCGCATGTCCAAGAAGCTGGACTTCGGCTGCGTGTGGATCAACACCCACATCCCGCTGGTCGCGGAGATGCCGCACGGCGGCTTCAAGAAGTCGGGCTACGGCAAGGACCTGTCGGCGTACGGGTTCGACGACTACACGCGGATCAAGCACGTGATGACGTCGCTGGACTCCTGACCAGGTCCGATTGTCCCCCGGGGGGACGGGGCGGCACACTTTCCGAGTGCTTCACACCTCTGTTCGTGGTTCCGCCCCCTCCCGCCGGTCCGTGCTGCGGGCCCTCGGGGGCACCGCCGCGCTCGGCGCGCTCGCCGGGTGCGGGGTGCCCTCGGCGTACGTCCGCCCCGGCGACCGCTCCGCCCCCGACCGGTCCGCCACCGATCACCGGCTGACCTGGTCGAACTGGCCGCTGTACATCGACACCGATGACGGCGACGCGAACAAGCGGCCCACGCTGGACGCCTTCGAGAAGCGCACCGGGATCTCCGTCGACTACGTCGAGGAGATCAACGACAACGACGAGTTCTTCGGCAAGATCAGCCCCGCCCTGATGAACCACCGGCCCACCGGCCGGGACCTGATCGTCATCAGCGACTGGATGTGCGCGCGCTACGTCCGCCTCGGCTGGGTCCAGCGGATGGACCGGGCCGAGCAGCCCAACGTGGCCGAGTACCTGGACCCGCTGCTGCGCCGGCCCGCCTTCGACCCCGGGCGCATGTACACCGTCCCCTGGCAGTCGGGCATCACCGGCATCGCCTACGACCGCCGCAGGCTCGGCCGCGAGATCCGGCACGTGAAGGACCTCTGGGCGAGGGACCTCAGGGGCCGGGTGACCCTGCTGTCCGGGCTGGACGAGGCGTTCGCGCTGCTGATGCAGGGCAACGGCGTGGACATCACCCGCTGGACGGCCGCCGACTTCCACACCATGTGCGACGAGGTGGAACGCGAGGTCCGCCGGGGCCAGATCCGCCGCTTCACCGGCAACGACTACACCAAGGACCTGGTCAGCGGTGACGTCCTCGCCTGCCAGGCGTACTCCGGCGACGTCATCCAGCTCCAGGCCGACAACCCGCACATCCGCTTCGTCGTCCCCGAGGAGGGTGCCGAACTCTGGTCGGACTCCCTGATGATCCCCGACCGCGCGACCCACAAGGCCAGCGCCGAGCGCCTGATCGACCACTACTACACCCCGTCGGTGGCCGCCGAACTCGCCACCTGGGTCAACTACGTCTGCCCGGTCCCGGCAGCCCGGCACATCCTCGCCGACAGCCCCGACCGGGAGACCGCCGCTCTCGCCGCGAATCCCCTGATCTTCCCCGACGGCCCCATGCGCGGGCGCCTCGCCATCGCCCGCGACATCAAGCCGACGGAACGGCCGGAGTTCGCGCGGCGGTGGAACTCGATCGTGGGGTTGTAGGGGGCCGACGCCCCCCGCCGTGGCACGATCTCAGGATGACCACGTCACCCGGTGCCCCGCACCGTCTGAGGGAGCTCAGGTTGTTGCGGCGGGTGCGGGACCGGATCGACCGGGAGTACGCGCGGCCGCTGGACGTTCAGGAACTGGCCCGTGGGGTGAACATGTCGGCCGGGCATCTCAGCCGGCAGTTCCGGGCCGCGTACGGGGAGTCGCCCTACAGCTATCTCATGACGCGGCGCATCGAGCGGGCGATGGCCTTGCTGCGGCGCGGGGATCTGAGCGTGACCGAGGTGTGCTTCGAGGTGGGGTGCTCGTCGCTGGGGACGTTCAGCACGCGGTTCAGCGAGCTGGTCGGGATGGCGCCGAGCGTCTACCGGAGCGAGGCCGCGCGGGCCACGGAGGGGCTGCCGACCTGCGTGGTCAAGGTGGTGACCAGACCGGTCAGGAATCGAGAAGCGCGGGTCCCGGGCCAGGGCTAGCGTGACGGCCATGGACCTCACCATTCACGCCGGCTTCCTCCCGCAGGACGACCCCGAGGCGGCGCTCGCCTTCTACCGGGACACCCTCGGCTTCGAGCTGCGCAACGACGTGGGACACAACAACCTGCGCTGGCTCACCGTCGGCCCCAAGGGCCAGCCGGACACCAGCATCGTGCTGAGCCCGCCCGCCATGGACCCCGGCATCACCGACGAGGAGCGGCGCGTCATCACCGAGATGATGGCCAAGGGCACGTACGCCAGCCTCGTGCTGGCCACCCCGGACCTGGACGGCACCTTCGACCGGCTGGTGGCGGCCGGAGCCGACATCGTCCAGGAGCCCGCCGACCAGCCGTACGGCATCCGGGACTGCGCTGTGCGGGACCCCGCGGGCAACATGCTCCGCATCCAGGAGCACCGCTGAGCCAGGACCGGCGCAGGACGAGCAGCCAGTACGTGAAGAGGGAGACGGGATGACCAGGGGCACGGACGTGCACGCCGCCGACAGCCACGAGATGATCCGGGTCCACGGCGCGCGGGTGAACAACCTGAAGGACGTCAGCGTCGAGATCCCCAAGCGCCGGCTGACGGTGTTCACCGGTGTCTCCGGCTCCGGCAAGAGCTCGCTGGTGTTCGGCACCATCGCCGCCGAGTCGCAGCGGCTGATCAACGAGACGTACAGCGCGTTCGTCCAGGGCTTCATGCCGACGCTCGCCCGCCCCGAGGTGGACGTGCTCGACGGGCTGACCACAGCGATCATCGTGGACCAGCAGCGCCTCGGCGCCGATCCGCGCTCCACCGTCGGCACCGCCACCGACGCCAACGCCATGCTGCGCATCCTGTTCAGCAGGCTCGCCGCCCCGCACCTCGGCCCGCCCGGCGCGTACGCCTTCAACGTCGCGTCGGTGCAGGCCAGCGGCGCGATCAAGGTGGACAAGGGGGCGCGCAGGGCGGAGAAGGTGACCTTCAGCCGGGCCGGCGGGATGTGCCCGCGCTGCGAGGGCCGGGGCGCGGTCACCGACATCGACCTCACCCGGCTCTACGACGACTCCAAGTCGCTGCGCGAGGGCGCGCTCACCATCCCCGGTTACAGCGTGGACGGCTGGTACGGCCGCATCTACACCGGCTGCGGCTTCTTCGACCCGGACAAGCCGATCGCCAAGTTCACCGAGCGCGAGCTGCACGACCTGCTCCACAAGGAGCCCACCAAGATCAAGGTGGAGGGCGTCAACCTCACCTACGAGGGCCTGATCCCGAAGATCCGGAAGTCGTTCCTGTCCAAGGACGTCGACTCGCTCCAGCCGCACGTCCGCGCCTTCGTGGAGCGGGCCGTCACCTTCACCGTCTGTCCCGAGTGCGAGGGCACCCGGCTGAACGAGGGCGCCCGTACCTCCACCATCGACGGCGTGAGCATCGCGGACGCCTGCGCGATGCAGATCACCGACCTCGCCGAATGGGTGCGCGGTCTCGACGACCCCTCGGTGGCCCCGCTGCTGACCGCGCTGGGCCACAGCCTCGACTCGTTCGTGGAGATCGGCCTCGGCTACCTCTCCCTCGACCGCCCCTCGGGCACCCTGTCCGGCGGCGAGGCACAGCGGGTCAAGATGATCCGCCACCTGGGCTCCTCGCTCACCGACGTCACCTACGTCTTCGACGAGCCCACCACCGGACTGCACCCGCACGACATCCAGCGGATGAACGGTCTGCTGCTGCGCCTGCGCGACAAGGGCAACACCGTGCTGGTCGTGGAGCACAAGCCCGAGACCATCGCCATCGCCGACCATGTGGTCGACCTCGGTCCGGGTGCCGGTACGGGCGGCGGCGCCGTCTGCTTCGAGGGCACCGTCGAGGGGCTGCGGACCTCGGACACCGTCACCGGGCGCCATCTCGACGACCGGGCCTCGCTGAAGAAGACCGTCCGTCAGGCCACCGGCGCGCTGGAGATCCGGGGCGCGGACGCCAACAACCTGCGCGGCGTCGACGTGGACATCCCGCTCGGGGTGCTGGTCGCGGTGACCGGGGTCGCCGGATCCGGCAAGAGCTCGCTGGTGCACGGGTCGGTCCCCGAGGGGGAGGGGGTCGTCTCCGTCGGCCAGGAGGCGATCAAGGGGTCACGGCGGAGCAACCCCGCCACGTACACGGGGCTGCTGGACCCGATCCGCAAGGCGTTCGCGAAGGCCAACGGGGTCAAGCCCGCGTTGTTCAGCGCCAATTCCGAGGGCGCCTGCCCGACGTGCAACGGTGCGGGGGTCGTCTACACCGACCTCGCCATGATGGCGGGCGTCGCCACGACGTGCGAGGAGTGCGAGGGGCGGCGCTTCCAGGCAGCGGTGCTGGAGTACCGGCTCGGAGGCCGCGACATCAGCGAGGTGCTGGCGATGCCGGTCAGCGAGGCGGAGGCGTTCTTCGCGGAGGGCGAGGCCCGTATCCCGGCCGCGCACCGCATCCTGGCCCGTCTCTCCGACGTGGGCCTCGGCTACCTCACCCTGGGTCAGCCGCTCACCACCCTCTCCGGCGGCGAGCGTCAACGGCTGAAGCTGGCCACGCACATGGGGGAGAAGGGCGGCATCTACGTCCTGGACGAGCCGACCGCCGGCCTCCACCTCGCCGATGTGGAGCAACTCCTCGGCCTGCTCGACCGGTTGGTGGACTCCGGCAAGTCCGTCATCGTCGTCGAGCACCATCAGGCGGTGATGGCCCACGCGGACTGGATCATCGACCTCGGACCCGGCGCAGGGCACGACGGCGGCCAGGTCGTCTTCGAGGGGACGCCGGCGGAACTGGTGGCGGACGGATCGACGCTCACGGGACGGCACCTGGCGGAGTACGTGGGGGAGTGAGGGGCACCGCCCTAGGAGGCTCCGGCTGCCTGATCCGCATGCGCAAAGGCCGCCGGAGCACTTCGCTCGAGCGCACCGCGCTCCGGTGGTGCCACCCGCTTCGGAGCGGTGCGCTATCCCCTCTGCCGGCGCAGGGCGGTCAGGGTGTCGATCCGGTTCGTCGTGATCGAGTCCGCCCCCAGGGCCAGCAGCTTGCGCATCGAGCGTTCCGTGTCCGGGGTCCAGACCGAGAGGAGGTAACCCTCCTTGTGGACGCGGGTGGCCAGGTCGCGGTCGATCAGGGAGAAGCGGTAGTTGAGGTAGTGGGGGCGCAGGGCGCTGAGGAGGGCGGGGCGGGGGCGGGCCACAGTGGTCCAGGTGAGGGCCAGTTCGGCGGTGGGAGCGGCTGTGCGGAGGGTCAGGAGGGATTCGGCGCCCGCCGAGTAGCAGACGCGGTCCTCCGCGCCCGCGTCGCGGATCACACCCAGGATCTCCGCCGCCGTGCGGGGGGTCACGCCTCCGCACAGGTCCGCCATGACCCGCGCGCCCTCCGTCGCCGACAACGCTTCCGCCAGGGTGGGGATGCCGCCCCCCGTCAGTTCCGTCACCTGGGCCGCCGTCAGCGCGGACAGGGGACGGTCGACCTCCCACAGGCGCTTCAGGGTGTCGTCGTGCAGGAGGACGGGGACGCCGTCGCGGGTGAGGCGTACGTCGATCTCCACCGTGTCCGCGCCCCGGTCGAGCGCGGAGCGCAGGGAGGCGAGGGTGTTCTCGCGGAAGCGGTAGGGGTCGCCCCGGTGGGCGACGGCGGTCCAGGTCTGCATGGCCGTCATTCTGGCAGCAGGCCGGGCGGGAGGGGGGTCACCTGGCGAGCCACGCCTCGGTGTACGCGTCGATCTCCGACGAGATCCGCGCCTTGCCCGCCGCGTCCAGGAACGACGCCTCCACCGCGTTCTTCGCGAGGACCGCCAGACCCCGCTCGTCCAGGCCCAGGAGGCGGGCCGCGATCGCGTACTCCTTGTTGAGGTCCGTGCCGAACATCGGGGGGTCGTCGGAGTTGATGGTGACGAGCACGCCCGCGTCGGCGAACCGCTTCAGGGGGTGCTCGTCGAGGGTGCGGACGGCGCGGGTGGCGATGTTGGAGGTGGGGCAGACCTCCAGGGCGATGCGGTGCTCGGCCAGGTGGGCCAGCAGCCGGGGGTCCTGGGCCGAGCTGGTGCCGTGGCCGATGCGTTCCGCGCCGAGGACGGTGAGGGCGTCCCAGACGGTCTCGGGGCCCGTGGTCTCGCCTGCGTGCGGGACCGAGTGGAGGCCGGCGGCCCGCGCGCGGTCGAAGTACGGCTTGAACTGGGGACGGGGGACGCCGATCTCCGGGCCGCCGAGGCCGAAGGAGATCAGGCCCTCGGGCCGGACGCGGTCGTCCGTGGCCATCCGGGCCGTCTCCTCCGCCGAGACCAGCCCGGCCTCGCCGGGGATGTCGAAGCACCAGCGCAGCACGGTCCCGAAGTCGGCCTCGGCGGACTTGCGTGCGTCCTCGATCGCGTCCATGAACGCCCGGTCGTCCATGCCGCGCCGCACCGAGGAGAACGGGGTGACGGTCAGCTCGGCGTACCGCACCTGCTGGCGGGACATGTCGCGCGCGATCTCGTACGTCAGCAGCCGGACGTCCTCCGGGGTGCGGACCAGGTCCACGACCGACAGGTACACCTGGATGAAGTGCGCGAAGTCGGTGAAGGAGAAGTAGTCCGCGAGCGCCTCGGGGTCGGTCGGGACCCTGGAGTCGCGGTGCCGGGCGGCCAGTTCCGAGACGATGCGCGGGGAGGCGGAGCCCACGTGGTGGACGTGCAGTTCGGCCTTGGGCAGTCCGGCGATGAAGTCGTGCGGATCGCGGGCGGCGCTGCGCTCGGTCAAGGGAGCCTCCCCAGGCTGGTCGGATGGTGCGCAGACATCCTAGGCGGGGCTGCCCGGCGTCACGGTTGGCCAGGGGCAGCTCCGTAGGGGCCGGGCGGCGGCTCTAACATGGGCTGACAAGCTACGTGGGGGGATGAGGACGTGACGGAGCAGGCGCAGCCCGACGGCGGACGAGGGGCGAGTGGCCGGGACCCGTGGGCACCGCCCCAGGGACCCTCCCTCCAGAAGGGCCGGCCGACCCCGCCCTCGGTCCACGACCAGGCGACCATGCCCTCCATGCCCGCCGTCGGCTCGGGCCCCCAGACCGGTCCCACCGTGCCCCCGCAGCACGGCGGGTCCGCCGTCCCACCCCCGCCCATCGGTCCGAACGGCCCCGGCTTCCCGCCCTACACCCCGGCCGGCTACGGCTACCCGGGCCACCCCGGTCCGCAGGGCTACCCCGGTCCGCAGGGCTACCCCCAGCCCCCGGCCTACGGCTGGCCCGGTGGCCCCATGGGCCCGGTCCCGCAGAACAACGCCGGTACCGCCGCCCTGGTGCTCGGCATCCTCTCCATCGTCCTGTTCTGCCTCTACGGCGTCGTCTCCCTGATCCTCGGTGTCATCGCCGTGATCCTCGGTGTCCAGGGCCGCAGGCGTGCCGACCGGGGTGAGGCCACCAACCGCGGGCAGGCCCAGGCGGGCTTCGTGCTCGGCATCATCGGCATCATCGTGGGCGTGACCGCGCTGGCGGTCTTCATCGGCATCCTCGTGTTCGCCGCGAACAAGGAGGACAGCCGGCAGGACGACGACCCCTTCGGCTCCTCCTACAACTCCGCGCCCCGGATCCCCGCCTCACCCCGCCTCTGAACGCAGCCGCTCCCGGGCCTCCATCAGCGCGAAGCCCAGGAGGTTCGGCCCCTTCCACCGGGCCGGGTCCCACACGGCCTCGTCCTGGACGCCGAGCCCGATCCCCCACACGCGGTCGACCGGGCTCGCCTCCACCAGTACCCGCTCACCGGTGCCGAGCAGGTACGCGCGCAGAGAGGGGTCGGCGGCGAACTTGTGCACGCTGCCCTCGACGACGATCCGGAACCGCTCCCGGCGCCATGTCTCCTCGTCGAAGCCCCGGACCAGCCGCCCCGCCTTCTTGGCCCCGGCCGGATGCCCCGCGGCCAGCACCTGCCGCTCGGCCTCCGGGTCGCCGAAGAGGCGCGCCTTGCCCGCCATCATCCAGTGCTCGGCGGTCGCGTACTCGACCCCGTGCACGGTGAACGGCGCCGGCCACCACTGGCTCAGGCACCCCGTGCCGACACTCCCGTCCCGCTGCGGGCGGTGCCCCCAGAAGTGCAGATACTTGACGGGCACCCCCGCCCGGACCGCGTCGAGCAGTGCTTCCACCCCGTCGATCTTCCCCATGCACGCGAGTGTGGCAGCCACCACTGACAACTCGTCCCGCCTTTCCCTGGCCCACTCGACACCTGGTCGACAGATTCCGTCGCGTAACCAAAAGGCAACAACGGAATCCCTTGTTGCACTCCCGCTCCTCTGTCAGGATCGGCACTCAAATCGAGCTGGAGCCACGCCACCCGGCCCCCGAAGGGGTGTCCGGCGGAGGAGAGCGACATGCACAAGCCGGGCACCGACACCCCGGAACGATTTCCCGCCCGCGACCGCTTCGCCGAGGGCGCGCAGTTCGTCGCGGGACGCGCCGCGCCGGGCACCTCGGGCCGCACCCAGGCGGTGACGGACCCGGCCACCGGCGAGGAGGTCTACCGCTACGAACTCGCAGGGGAGAGCGACGTCGACGCGGCCGTGAACGCCGCGCGCGCGGCGTTCCCCGACTGGGCCGCCGTCACGCCGGGCGAGCGTTCCGAAGCGCTGAACCGTTTCGCCGCCGTGCTCGCGGACCGCGCCGAGGACTTCGCCCGGGCCGAGTCGCTCCAGTGCGGCAAGCCGCTGAAGCTCACCCGCGAGTTCGACGTGCCCGGCACCATCGACAACACCGCCTTCTTCGCGGGCGCCGCCCGGCAGCTCCAGGGGCAGTCGGCGGGGGAGTACTCCGGTGACCACACGTCCTACGTCCGGCGTGAGCCCATCGGGGTCGTCGGGTCGATCGCGCCCTGGAACTACCCGCTCCAGATGGCCGCGTGGAAGGTGCTCCCGGCCGTCGCGGCGGGCAACACCATCGTGCTCAAGCCCGCCGAGCTGACCCCGCTCACCTCGCTGCTGTTCGCGCGGGCCGCCGTCGACGCGGGTCTCCCGGACGGCGTGATCAACATCGTCAGCGGGACCGGGCCGGGGGCGGGGGAGCGGCTGGTCGGGCACCCCGACGTGGCGATGACGTCGTTCACCGGCTCCACCGCCGTCGGCCGGAGGGTCGCCGAGATCGCCACGGCCACCGTCAAGCGGCTGCACCTGGAGCTGGGCGGCAAGGCGCCCTTCGTGGTGTTCGACGACGCCGACCTCGAGGCCGCCGCCAACGGAGCGGTCGCCGGCGCGCTCATCAACACCGGCCAGGACTGCACGGCGGCGACCCGCGCCTATGTGCAGCGCCCGCTGTACGAGGCGTTCGTGGAGCGGACCGCCGCGCTGATGGAGACCGTGCGGCTCGGCGACCCCTTCGCGCCCGGCACCGACCTCGGCCCGCTGGTGTCGCACGCCCACCGTGACCGGGTCGCCGGCTTCGTCGAGCGGGCCCGCGCCTACGCGACCGTGGTCACCGGCGGTGAGGCCCCCGGCGGCGACCTCGGGAGCGGTGCCTACTACCGGCCGACCCTGGTGACCGGCGCGTCCCAGGACAGCGAGATCGTCCAGTCGGAGATCTTCGGTCCGGTCCTCGTCGTCCTCCCCTTCGACACCGACGACGAGGGCCTGCGGCTGGCCAACGACACCCCGTACGGGCTCGCCGCCTCCGCCTGGACCGGCGACGTCTACCGCGCCCAGCGGGCCACCCGCGATCTGCGTGCCGGGTGTGTGTGGATCAACGACCACATCCCGATCATCAGCGAGATGCCGCACGGCGGATACAAGGCGTCCGGCTTCGGCAAGGACATGTCGGTGTACTCCTTCGAGGAGTACACCCAGATCAAGCACGTCATGTTCGACAACACCGCGGCCGTCCGCAAGGACTGGCACCGCACGGTCTTCGGGGACCGTCCCTAGGGGTGTCTCCCCGGTCCTCGCGGGTCCGCGACGCCTCGCACGACACCCCATCGCACGCCGGGGCACCGCACCGGACACCCGCGGCCCGGTCCACGAAGACCGAAGCGGCACCCCCTGGGTCCCCACCCGCTTTCCGAAAGGGCACCACGCGTATGGATCAGTACGAGCCCGGCCGCCTCACCCCGCCCCAGCTGGCCGCAATGCGGCGCAGTCTGCGGAACGGGCGGGCGGCGCTGACCCGCCGGTCGCTGCTGCGGGCGTCCGCCGGAGGTGTGCTCACGGCCGGCGGCCTCGGAGCACTGAGCGGCTGCGGGATTCCCGCTGCCGGCCGCACACCGGGCGGCACCTCGGCGGACGATCTCTCGGGCCGGGAGAAGACCGTGAACTTCTCCAACTGGACCGAGTACATCGACGTGGACGACAGCGGCAAACGCCACCCCACGCTCGCCGCGTTCCAGCGGAAGACCGGGATCACGGTCCGCTACACCGAGGACATCAACGACAACAACGAGTTCTTCGGCAAGATCAAGCCGCAGCTCGCCGCGGGCCAGGAGACCGGCCGCGACCTGATCGTCCTCACCGACTGGCTGGCCGCCCGGCTGATCCGGCTCGGCTGGGTGCAGAAGCTGGACGCCGCGAACCTCCCGCACGCCTTCGCCAACCTCTCGCCCCAGTTCCGCACCCCCGACTGGGACCCCGGCCGCGCGTACTCCTACCCCTGGCAGGGCATCTCCACGGTCATCGCCTACAACAAGAAGGCGCTGGACGGGATCGAGGTGAGATCCGTCTCCGACCTGCTCGACAACCCGAAGCTCAAGGGCCGGGTCGGCTTCCTCTCCGAGATGCGGGACAGCGTCGGGATGACCCTGCTCGACATGGGCAAGGACCCGGGCGACTTCACCGACGACGACTACGACGCGGCGATAGCCCGCCTCCAGAAGGCCGTCGACAAGGGACAGATACGCCGCTTCACCGGCAACGACTACACGTCCGACCTCGCCAAGGGCGATTTCGCGGCCTGTGTCGCCTGGGCCGGGGACGTGGTCCAGCTCAAGGCGGACAGTCCCGATGTGGACTTCATCATTCCCGACAGCGGTTATGTCACTTCGACGGACAATATGCTGATCCCCAACAAGGCACGTCACAAGACGAACGCCGAGCGGCTGATCGATTTCTTCTACGAACCCGAGCAGGCCGCCGCGCTCGCCGCCTACATCAACTACGTCACTCCGGTCGACGACGTGAAGCCCTGGCTTGCGAGGATCGACCGGGACGCGGCGGACAATCCGCTGATCGTCCCCGACAAGGCCATGCAGGCGAAGTCCCACGCCTTCCGCTCCCTGAGTCAGAAGGAAGAGACGGCCTACGAAGAGAAGTTCGCGAAGCTCACAGGGGCGTGACGAGGATGAAGACGACGACAGACGGCAGCGGCGACGTCCGCCTCACCGGCATCGGCAAGACGTACGGCTCCTTCACAGCCGTGCACCCGCTGGATCTCACGGTGCCCCAGGGCTCCTTCTTCGCGCTGCTCGGCGCCTCCGGCTGCGGCAAGACCACCACCCTGCGCATGATCGCCGGGCTGGAGGAGCCGACCTCCGGGACCGTGCACCTCGGTGACCTGGACGTCACGGGGCTGCCCCCGTACAAGCGGCCGGTCAACACGGTCTTCCAGTCCTACGCGCTCTTCCCGCACCTCGACATCTTCGAGAACGTCGCCTTCGGCCTGCGCCGGCGCGGCATCAAGAGCGTGAAGAAGCAGGTCGAGGAGATGCTGGAGCTGGTCCAGCTCGGGGAGCAGGCGCGCAAGAAGCCGCACCAGCTCTCCGGCGGCCAGCAGCAGCGCGTCGCGGTCGCCCGCGCCCTGATCAACCACCCCAAGGTGCTCCTGCTGGACGAGCCCCTCGGCGCCCTCGACCTCAAGCTGCGCCGCCAGATGCAGCTGGAGCTCAAGCGCATCCAGACCGAGGTCGGCATCACCTTCGTCCATGTCACGCACGACCAGGAGGAGGCCATGACCATGGCCGACACGGTCGCCGTGATGAACGCCGGCCGCGTCGAGCAGCTCGGCTCGCCCACCGAGCTGTACGAGAACCCGCGCACCACCTTCGTCGCCAACTTCCTCGGCACCTCCAACCTGATCGAGGCCGAGGTCGACTCCCGGAGCGGCGGCGACATCGTGCTGCGCGCCGGCGACGGCAAGCTGTCGCTGCCCGAGGCGCGATGTTCCGCGCCCGCCCCGGCCGGCGCCAAGCTGCTGGTGGGCATCCGGCCCGAGAAGATCGCGCTCACCCACGCCGACGACGCGGGCTCGGTGCCCGACGGCCGCAACCGCCTCAGCGGCACGGTCGCGGACGCCGGCTTCATCGGTGTCTCCACCCAGTACGTGATCGACAGCCCGGTCGCGGGCGCCCTCGCGGTGTACGCGCAGAACGTCGAGCGGGACACCCGTCTGGTGCCCGGCGCCGAGGTCGTCCTGCACTGGAACCCCGCGCACACCTTCGCGCTCGACGCCGCCCAGGACATCGACGCGGGCACCGAGGAAGAGGCGGCCGTCTGATGCCGACCCTCGCCGAGGCGCCCCCGCCGCTCGCCCCGCCCGAGCCCGCGAAGCCGCACCGCAAGCGCGGCCGGTTCACCCCGTACTGGCTGCTGCTGCCCGGAATCCTGTGGCTGATCGTGTTCTTCGCGCTGCCGCTGGTGTACCAGGCGTCGACCTCGGTGCAGACCGGGTCGCTGGAGCAGGGCTACAAGGTCACCTGGCACTTCGCCACCTACTGGCACGCGCTCGCCGAGTACTGGCCGCAGTTCGTCCGCTCGGTGCTCTACGCGGCCGCAGCGACCGTGCTCTGCCTGCTGCTGGGCTACCCGCTGGCGTATCTGATCGCGTTCCGCGCCGGTCGCTGGCGGAACCTGATCATGATCCTGGTGATCGCGCCGTTCTTCACCAGCTTCCTGATCCGCACCCTGGCCTGGAAGACGATCCTCGCGGACAACGGGCCCGTGGTGCACGCGCTGAACACCCTGCACGTGCTGGACGTGACCGGCTGGCTCGGCTGGACCGCGGGCGACCGGGTGCTGGCCACCCCGCTGGCGGTGGTGTGCGGGCTGACGTACAACTTCCTGCCGTTCATGATCCTGCCGCTGTACAGCTCGCTGGAGCGGATCGACGTACGGCTGCACGAGGCGGCCGGAGACCTGTACGCCCGGCCCTGGACCACCTTCCGCAGGGTGACCTTCCCGCTGTCGATGCCCGGCGTGGTCTCCGGCACCCTGCTGACCTTCATCCCGGCGGCCGGTGACTACGTCAACGCCGAGCTCCTCGGCTCCACCGACACCCGCATGATCGGCAACGTCATCCAGACCCAGTTCCTGCGGGTCCTTGACTACCCGACGGCCGCCGCGCTCTCCTTCATCCTCATGGCCGCGATCCTGGCCGTGGTCACGCTCTACATCCGCCGGGCCGGGACGGAGGACCTCGTCTGACATGGCCGTCTTCACCTGGCTCAAGCGCCGTCTCGTCGTCGTCGCGGGACTGCTGACGCTCGCCTATCTGCTGCTGCCGAACATCGTCGTGACGGTGTTCTCCTTCAACAGGCCGAAGGGCCGCTTCAACTACGAGTGGCAGCACTTCTCCACCGACGCCTGGCAGGACCCGTGCGGGGTCGCCGACATGTGCGGCTCGCTCGGGCTCAGCCTCCAGATCGCCCTGTGGGCCACCATCGGCGCCACCGCGCTCGGCACGATGATCGCCTTCGCGCTGGTCCGGTACCGGTTCCGGGCGCGCGGCGCGGTCAACTCGCTGATCTTCCTCCCGATGGCGATGCCCGAGGTCGTCATGGCCGCCTCGCTGCTCACCCTCTTCCTCAACATGGGGGCCCAGCTCGGCTTCTGGACCATCCTGATCGCCCACATCATGTTCTGCCTGAGTTTCGTCGTCACCGCGGTCAAGGCGCGTGTGATGTCGATGGACCCGCGCCTGGAGGAGGCCGCCCGCGATCTCTACGCGGGACCGGTGCAGACCTTCTGGCGGGTCACCCTGCCCATCGCGGCACCCGGAATCGCCGCGGGCGCGCTGCTGTCCTTCGCGCTCTCCTTCGACGATTTCATCATCACCAATTTCAACGCGGGCTCGACCGTCACCTTCCCCATGTTCGTCTGGGGCTCGGCACAGCGCGGAACGCCCGTCCAGATCAACGTCATCGGGACGGCCATGTTCCTGATCGCCGTACTGCTCGTGCTGGTCTCGATGCTCGTCACCCGTCGACGCGGTCACCAGAAGGCGTAAAGCCCCGTAGGGAGTTGAAATCATGGCCCCTAGCGCCATGAGCCGTGGAAAAGACAACTGGATCGCTTCCCTCTCCGAAGCCCAGCCGGTCCCCTACTGGCTGGAGGACCCCGGCAAGCCCCACCCCGAGGCCGCCCTCACCGGCACCGACACCTGCGACCTCCTCGTGGTCGGCGGCGGCTACAGCGGACTGTGGAGCGCGCTCAACGCCAAGGAGCGAGACCCCGGCCGGGACGTGGTGCTGCTGGAGGGGCGCGAGGTGGGCTGGGCCGCCTCGGGCCGCAACGGCGGATTCTGCGCCGCCTCCCTCACCCACGGCCTGGCCAACGGCCTGGCCCGCTGGCCGGACGAGATCGGCCGGCTCCACGAGCTCGGCGCCCGCAACCTGGACGGGATCGAGGACGCGCTCGCCCGGTACGGCATCGACTGCGACTTCGAGCGCACCGGCGAGATCGACGTGGCCACCGAGACCTACCAGGCGTGGGAACTGCGCGACTGGTACCGCGAGCTCCAGGACAAGGGCCTCGCGGACGGCATGGAGTTCCTCGACCGCGACGCCCTGCGCGCCGAGGTCGGCTCGCCCACTTTCGAGGCCGGCCTGTGGGACCGCGGGGGAGTGGCCCTGCTGCACCCCGCCAAGCTGGCCTGGGGCCTGAAGCGGGCCTGCCTCGCCCTGGGGGTCCGGGTGTACGAGCACACCCCGGCCCTGACCCTGAAGCAGTACGGCGCCGGGATGGAGGCGGGCACCCCGTACGGCACGGTCCGGGCCCGCAAGGTCGCGCTCGGCACCAACGTCTTCCCCAGCCTCCTGCGCCGGGTCCGCTCCTACACGGTGCCGGTCTACGACTACGCGCTGACGACCGAGCCGCTGAACGCCGAACAGCTCGACTCGCTCGGCTGGAAGAACCGCCAGGGCCTCGGGGACGCGGCCAACCAGTTCCACTACTTCCGGCTGACCCCGGACAACCGGGTGCTGTGGGGCGGCTACGACGCGATCTACCCCTACGGGGGCCGGGTCCGCGCGGAGTACGACGACCGCCCTGAGACGTACGCCAAGCTGGCCGGACACTTCTTCACCTGCTTCCCGCAGCTGGAGGGTGTCCGCTTCACCCACGCCTGGGGCGGCGCGATCGACACGTGCTCCCGCTTCTCGGCGTTCTTCGGCACCGGCCACCAGGGCCGGGTCGCCTACGCGGCGGGCTACACCGGGCTCGGTGTGGGGGCCACCCGCTTCGGCGCCGACGTGATGCTGGACCTGCTGGACGGGGCGGACACCGAGCGCACCCGGCTGGAGATGGTGCGCAAGAAGCCGCTGCCGTTCCCGCCCGAGCCGTTCGCCTGGACCGGGATCGCGCTGACCCGCTGGTCGCTGGCGCGGGCCGACGCGCAGGGCGGGCGGCGCAACCTGTGGCTGCGCGCCATGGACCGGCTGGGCCTCGGGTTCGACAGCTAGTGCCTCCCATGTGATCCAGGTCACTCGAAAGATGCCGGTGACCCGCGTAATGCGGGCCGCCCCACCTCCCTCTCATTGGCAGACGCGCGCGTCCGTGAAGCGAGAGGGAGGTCTTTTCATGACAGGGGCGAAGACTGCGGTGGAGTGGCTGGCGTCGGTCGCGCCGGACCCGGAGGCCTGCCGGTGGGCTTGGGAACGCAGCGCGCCCGGGGTCGCCCTGCTGCCTGCCGGGAAGGCCTGGGACGTGCTCGTCCTGCCGGGGGAGCTGGGCCGTCCGACGCTGGACGTGCTCACCCGCGTCCTCGATCGTCCCGGCCCGGTGCTGGTGGACTTCGAGGGCGACCGGGTGGGTTTCTTCGTGCCGCCCGGCATCGCCGCCCGCTGGCTGGGCACCGGCATCCGCACGGCCGGGCCCGGCACCTGGATCGTCGTGCCGCACCCCGGCCGGGCGACCCAGGGGGTGCGCTGGCTGGTGCCACCGGACGGATCGGGCACACTCACCGATCCGGCGCTGCTGGAACTGGCGATGCACGAGGCGGCGGCCGCGCTGGCGAGCGAGGAGGACGGGCGCCGCTCCTGACTTCCCGACGGCGGCTCCCCGGCGCCTCGACGGGGCCTCGACACCGGCTTCGAGGGCCACTCGCGACGCGGGCGACGGCCACGTCGCCCCGGCCGGGGTCACCAGGGCCCTCGACCGCCTCACGAAGAGGACGAACCGCGGCCCGTACCCGATCCGCGGGGCCTGGCCCGCGCCGCGGGGGCCGATGACCTGGCCGGTGAACCGGGACCTGTTCGCGGGCCGGGAGTTCCAGCGGACCTCCGACTGCAGCTTCGGTTGAGCACCAGGCTCAGGCAGGTCAGCAGCACCGCGCCCAGGCACCAGGACGCCAGTACGTCCAGCGGCCAGTGGAAGCCCCGCCGCACCAGCCCGTACGACACCGCGAGCACCAGCGCGGCCGGGACGACCATCGCCGTGAGGCGTGCGGCGCGGGTGCGGCACCAGGGGAGGACGAGCAGCGCGGAGGCACCGTACGCCACGGCCGCCGTCGCCGTGTGGCCGGAGGGGAAGTAACCGGTGGCCGGGGGCACCGCGGGGGTCCCGGGCCGCGCGGTCCACAGCTTCAGCGGGACCACGATCGCCGGGAGCACGGCCGTCAGCAGCGCGGCGGCACCGGACGGAAGCCACCAGTGGGGTGTCCCGGCGCTCCGGCCCCGCCAGGCGGCGTGGCCGGCGGCGAGCACCAGCACCGGTACGGCCACCGCGACGTCGCCGAGATCGGAGAGGAGTTCGGAGAAGCGGTCCGGGTGGACCAGGTGCCTGCTGAGCCGGGCGTCCAGCGCGAGCAGCGGGCCGTGTGCCAGCACCTGCCAGGTGAGCAGCGCGAACAGCAGTGCCGGGAGACCGGTCAGCAGGGCGGCGGCGAGGGCGAGGCGGCGGGCGGGAGGGGACACCGTGCCAGCTTCGCATGCGCGCGGTCGGCGGGAAGGAGGTCGGCCGCCCCGGAACAGGGGGGGTGGTTCCGGGGCGGCCGGCCGGACCGGGATGTCGCGCGCCCCGGGGGGTTTGGGGCGGCGACCGTCCGATCGGTGTGGAGATCCCGGAGCCGTCAGGCCCCGGTTGTGTGCGCGAGGGCACGACCAGGTCGAAGCTGGGGAGGCCCCGGCCTGTCGCCCGCAGTCCCCTGCGAGCGGGGTGTATCTCTCATCGGGACCGAACCTACGGCAGGGGGAGGCGGTCGGACAGACGCAACCGCGTCCTGTCATCCACCTCGCACACGTTCTTCACACGGCCTGCCGCAGTCGTCCGCCAGTGGTGGGGACCACTCCCCTGAAGCCCTTCGGGGAGTGGCCCGTCCGCTCAGATACGGGAGAAAGCCTGCTCGATGATGTCCAGGCCCTCGTTCAGCAGGTCGTCGCCGATGACCAGCGGGGGCAGGAAGCGCAGCACGTTGCCGTAGGTGCCGCAGGTCAGGACCAGCAGGCCCTCCTGGTGGCACGCCTTGGCCAGCGCGGCGGTCGCCTCGGCGGCCGGCTCCTTGGTGTCGCGGTCCTTGACCAGCTCGACGGCGATCATGGCGCCCCGGCCCCGGACGTCCCCGATGATGTCGAACTTCTCGGCCATGGCGGTGAGGCGGCCCTTCATGACCTCCTCGATGTGCTTGGCCCTGCCGTTGAGGTCCTGCTCCTTCATCGTCTCGATCGCGCCGAGCGCGGCGGCGCAGGCCACCGGGTTTCCGCCGTAGGTGCCGCCGAGACCGCCCGCGTGCGCGGCGTCCATGATCTCCGCGCGGCCCGTCACGGCGGCGAGGGGCATACCGCCCGCGATGCCCTTGGCGGTGGTGATCAGGTCCGGGACGATGCCCTCGTCCTCGCACGCGAACCACTGGCCGGTGCGGCAGAAGCCGGACTGGATCTCGTCGGCCACGAACACGATGCCGTTGTCGTTCGCGAACTTCACGATCTCCGGCAGGAAGCCCTTGGCCGGCTCGATGAAACCGCCCTCGCCGAGCACCGGCTCGATGATGATCGCGGCGACGTTGTCCGCGCCGACCTGCTTGGTGATCTGGTCGATCGCCTGCTTGGCGGCCTCCGGACCCGCGTTCTCCGGCCCGGTCGGCCAGCGGTAGCCGTAGGCCACCGGCACCCGGTAGACCTCGGGCGCGAACGGGCCGAAGCCGTTCTTGTACGGCATGTTCTTCGCCGTCAGCGCCATCGTGAGGTTCGTACGTCCGTGGTAACCGTGGTCGAAGACCACGACCGCCTGACGCTTGGTGTACGCACGGGCGATCTTCACCGCGTTCTCGACCGCCTCGGCGCCCGAGTTGAACAGCGCCGACTTCTTCGCGTGGTCACCCGGAGTCAGCTCCGCGAGGGCCTCGGCGACCGCCACGTAGCCCTCGTAGGGGGTGACCATGAAACAGGTGTGGGTGAAGTCGGCGAGCTGGGCGCTCGCGCGGCGCACCACGGCCTCGGCGGAGGCGCCCACCGAGGTCACCGCGATGCCGGAGCCGAAGTCGATCAGGCTGTTGCCGTCGACGTCCTCGAGGACGCCGCCGCCGGCACGCGCGACGAAGACCGGCAGCGTGGAGCCCACGCCCTGGGCGACGACCGCGGTGCGGCGGGCCTGAAGCTCCTGCGACTTCGGGCCGGGAATGGCGGTGACGACGCGGCGCTCCTGCGGAAGTGCGGTCATGCGGGGCTCCTGGGGGTATTACGGACGCTTGCCTTGTTTTCCCGCAGGCTAAGACGGGTGCCGTGGGGTGGGCATGCTCCATGTGGGCGTTGTCGGCGGGGCCCCTTGTCCGTGGTGGACATGGCGGGCCGGGCTCTCGGCGCGGCCGGACATCGGACGTCGGCCGCGTAAACGGTGAACTCCCCTTGCCGGGGCGTTAGATTGACTCGCTGACGGTGACGGACCGGCTGGTCAGGGGGCAGGGCGATGGACAGCGAAGGTACGCGGGACACGCGGGCGACCCATGCGGGCCCGGTGCCGCGCCCGACGCGGCCCCCCGAAGGGTCCCCGCCGCCCATGCCCACGATGCCACCCGGAGCCCCGCCCCGCCCGGACGGCTCGGCCTTCCTCGCCTGGCTGCGCGCCGCCCGCCCCGCCGCCGCGCCCGGCGTGTGGCGCCTCGGACACCGGCCCCGGCCGGAGACCGAGCCGGAGCTGACCCCGGCCCGGCAACTGCTCAGCGGGGCCGTGATCGCGTTCCTGGTCGGCTGGCTGGTGTGGTCGCTGCTCTGGAACGGCTACCTCGGCGGCTGGTGGGTGCTCCCGCTGGAGCTGTTCACCCCGGACTCCTGGCGCGAGGGCAACGACCGGGTCGGCAACGCCGTCCTCTGGTACTCGTACTACGCCCTCATCGCCCTCGCCATCCTCTTCGCCGTCGCCCGGATGGGGCGCTGGGGCGAGGTCTGGCGGCGTTTCGGGCCGCCCGCCTGGGTGCGGACCACGTCCCCCGCCGAACCGCCGCCGCCCGCGCCCGGCGAGGACCCCGCCGACTGGCCTGAGCTGCGCGCCCACGGTGCCCACGAAGCCGCCGAACGGCTCGCCGCCGAGGCGCGCACCGGGCTCATGCGGGACGTCGACCACGCCCGGATCGGCCGCGCCTGGCAGGGCGTGCGCTCCGGGACGAACACGCTGGCCGCGTTCACCGGAGCCGTCCTGCGCGACGGCTCCGCCGCCTGTCCGCACCCCTCCGGCGACCGTGACCTGCCGGCCCGGCAGGCCCGGCACGACCTGCTCACCGGCCAGGTCCGGCTCGGCACCGCCGCCGACGACCCGCGCAACCCGTACCAGTACCGGGGTGCCGGACTCGCCCTCGGCACCGATCTGCTCGGCACCTCCCTGGTCGCCGTCGGACCGGCCGGCTCCGGCAAGACCGGCAGCCTCGTGAAGCCGCTCGCGGAGTCCCTCTGCCTGCACGCGCTCGCCGGCCGCGCCGCCGTGGTGAGCGTCGGCGCCGCGGGCGCCGGGATCGGCCCGTCCGAGGCGTACGACGTGGTGGTCCGCGTCGGCCACCCCGACTCCGTGTACGACCTCGACCTGTACGGCGGCACCACCGATCCCGACGAGGCGGCCGCGATACTGGCCGAGGCACTCGTCGGCGACCTCGCCGACCCGCATCCCGGCTCCGACAGCCGCCGCTCCACCACGGTGCTGGCGCAGTTGCTCGGCCCCTTCCGTGCCGTCCACCAGCGCTTTCCCTCCGTGCCCGAGCTGCGCCAGCTCCTCGACGGCGCCCCCGGCCCGATCGCCGCGCTGCGCAAGGCGCTCACCGAGACCGGGAACGCCTCGCTGCTGCGCGAACTCGACGCGCGGGAGCGGCAGCAGGCGCACCCCGGTGACGTGGCCGCCGTGCTCGCGGACCGGGTGGCGCTGCTGGACCGGCCCGCGTTCGCCTCCTTCTTCGACACCTCCGGCGCGTCCAGGCCCTTCACCCTGAAAGCCCTCGACCACCCCGTCCGCGTCCGCATCGACCTGCCGCAGCGCGGCCACGCCGACGCCTCCCGCATCCTGGCCCGGCTGGTGCTGGCCCAGTTCACGGCCGCCGTCACCGCCCGCGAGGACCGCTCCCTCTTCGCCTGCCTGCTGCTCGACGAGGCGGCGGGCGTCGTCACCCCCGAGTCGGTGCGCGGCATCCAGCGGCTGCGCTCGGCCGACGCGGGCGTCGTACTCACGCTGCGCACCCTGGACGACGTGCCGCGCCCCCTGCGCGGCCCGCTGCTCGGCGCGACCGGGTGCCGGATGGCGTTCTCCGGGCTCACGCCCTGGGACGGACAGGACTTCGCCGAGGTCTGGGGCAAGGAGTGGATCGAGACCCGCGACGTCACCGACCGCCAGATCATCGCGGAGACGCCGGCCGGCAAGGCCGTCCACATGCTCCGCCGCGTCATCACCGGCCAGGCCCCCACGGCCCGCGCGGTCACCGTCCGCCAGGTGGAGCGCGAGCGCTGGTCGGCCTCCGAACTCGCCCACGCGGTGCCCCCGGGCCACGCGGTGCTCTCCCTCACGACCGTGCGGGGTGAGCACGCTCCGCCCCTGCTGGTGGACCTGAGGAGCTGAACGGAGGCCCGCGACCGTACGGTGAGGCAGAATCGGGGTGGGCCGTTCGTACGTGGCGGCCAAGAGATGACTGCTCCGGGCCGGCGCGACGGTGCGCCGGCCGTCCCGACCTGAAGGTCCCATGCCGCCCACGCTCGCCTCGCTCGTCCACCACTCCGCGCTGAAGCTGACGGTCCGCGCGGGGGAGGACCGCCTCGACGTGCCGGTGCGCTGGGCACACGTCAGCGAGCTGGCCGACCCCGTGCCGTACATGGAGGGCGGGGAACTGCTGCTGGTCACCGCGCTCAAGCTGGACGCGGAGGACCCCGAGGCGATGCGGCGGTACGTGAAGCGGCTGGCCGGCGCGGGCGTCGTCGGCCTGGGCTTCGCGGTCGGAGTCAACTACGACGACATCCCCGACGCGCTGGTCCAGGCCGCCCGGCACGAGGGGCTGCCGTTGCTGGAGGTGCCCCGGCGCACCCCGTTCCTCGCCATCAGCAAGGCCGTCTCCGCCGCCATCGCCGCCGACCAGTACCGCGCCGTCACCGCGGGCTTCGCCGCCCAGCGGGAGCTGACCCGGCAGGCGCTCACCACCGGCCCGGAGGGCCTGCTCGCCGCGCTCGCCGCCCAGGTCGACGGCTGGGCCGCGCTGTACGACGCGTCCGGCGCGGTCGTCGCCGCCGCGCCCGAGTGGGCTCACCGCCGGGCCGCCCGGCTCACCGCCGAGGTCGAGCGGCTGCGGGAACGCCCCGCTCCCGCCTCCTCGGTGGTCGCCGCCCCCGACACCGAGGACCGCGTCGAGCTGCACTCGCTGGGCACGGGCCGCCGCCCCCGCGCCGCGCTCGCCGTCGGCACCGCCGCCGCGCCCGGCACCGCCGAGCGCTACGCCGTGCACTCCGCCATCGCCCTGCTCACCCTCACCACCGAGCGCTCCCGCTCCCTGCACGCCGCCGAGCAGCGGGTCGGCGCGGCCGTGCTGAGGATGCTGCTCGCGGGCGAGCCCGACCACGCCCGCGCGGTCGCCGGCGACCTGTACGGCGGCCTGCTGGACGCGCCGTTCCGGCTGCTGGTCGCCGAGTCCGCGCCGCTCCAGGGGGTGGACGGTGATCCGCTGGACGCCCTCGCGGAGACCGCCGAGTCCGCCGCCGCCCGCTCCGGCGAGGCCGTGCTGGTGGTCCCCGAACGGGAGCGGCTGGTGGTGCTGGCCGCCGACGGCGGCGCGGCCGTCGCCGCCTGTACGGCGTACGCGGGCGCGCTGGAGGCGGCACGCCTCGTCCCGGAGTCCAAGGGCGGGGACGACGAGGCACTCGTGGTCGGCCTCTCCGCCCCGGCGGGCCCCATAGCGGCGGCCTCCGCCTACCGGCAGGCCGAGCAGGCGCTGTCGGTGGCCCGGCGGCGCGGCCGGGTCCTGGTCGAGCACGAGCACGTCGCGGCCGGCTCGGTCCTCCCGCTGCTGGCCGACGACGCGGTACGGGCCTTCGCGGACGGCCTGCTGCGGGCGCTGCGCGACCACGACGCGACCGGGCGCGGGGACCTCGTCGCCTCGCTGCGGGCGTGGCTGTCCCGGCACGGCCAGTGGGACGCCGCCGCCGCCGACCTCGGCGTGCACCGGCACACCCTGCGCTACCGGATGCGCCGGGTCGAGGAGATCCTCGGCCGCTCGCTGGACGACCCGGACGTCCGCATGGAGCTGTGGCTGGCACTGAAGGCGACCTCGGGGGAGTAGCCGGTACAGCGCCCCCGGTCGACCCCGCCGAACCGGAGCAACGTCCCCCCGTTTCCGTACGACTCGGACAAGCGACCCCCGAGCCGGCCCGCCCTACCGTGGATCACGCACATCACCCCCGACACGGAAGGGCCGGACCCGCACATGACCTCCACCCACGCCTTCTGGCTGGCCGGCCGCCAGGCCACCGGCGAGGACAGCTTCGACGTCTCCTCCCCGTGGGACGGCCGTGTCGTCGGCCGGGCGAGCGTGCCCACCGACGCCCAGGTCGAAGAGGCCGTGGCCGCCGCGTACGCCGTCCGCGACGAGTTCGCCGCCGTCCCCGCGCACGTCCGCGCGAGCGCCCTCGACCACGTCGCGAGGCGGCTGGCCGAGCGCACCGAGGAGATCGCCCAGCTCATCTCCGGCGAGAACGGCAAGCCCGTCAAGTGGGCGCGCGGCGAGGTCGCCCGCGCCGTCTCCGTGTTCCGGCTCGCGGCCGAGGAGGCCCGGCGGTTCAACGCCGGCGAGGCCCAGCGGCTCGACACCGACGCCGGCGGCCAGGGGCGCATGGCGCTGATCCGCCGCTTCCCCAAGGGCGTCGTCCTCGGGATCGCGCCGTTCAACTTCCCGCTGAACCTGTGCGCGCACAAGGTCGCCCCGGCCATCGCCGCCGGTGTGCCGATCATCCTCAAGCCCGCTCCGGCCACCCCGCTGTCCGGCCTGGTCATCGGCGAGCTGCTGGCCGAGACCGACCTGCCCGCCGGGTCCTGGAGCGTCCTGCCGGTCGCCAACGACAAGATGCCCGCCCTGGTCCAGGACGAGCGCCTCCCGGTGATCTCCTTCACCGGCTCCGAGCAGGTCGGCTACTCGATCATGGACTCGGTGCCGCGCAAGCACTGCACGCTGGAGCTGGGCGGCAACGGCGCGGCCGTCGTCCTCGGCGACTGGGCGAGCGACGCCGACCTGGACTGGGCCGCGAGCCGCATCGCCACCTTCTCCAACTACCAGGGCGGCCAGTCCTGCATCTCGGTGCAGCGCGTGATCATCGACGGCGCGGTGTACGAGCGGCTGCTGCCGCGTATCGTCGCCGCCGTCGAGGCCCAGGTCACCGGTGACCCGGCCGACGACAAGACCGAGGTCGGCCCGCTGGTCAGCGAGGCCGCCGCGCAGCGTGTCGAGTCCTGGGTGAACGAGGCCGTCGAGCGCGGCGCCACCCTGCTCACCGGCGGCGAGCGCGACGGCGCCACCTACGCCCCGACCGTCCTCACCGACGTGCCGGCCGATGCCACCCTCGCCACCGAGGAGGTCTTCGGACCGGTCCTCACCGTCACGAGGGTCGAGGGCGAGGCCGAGGCGTTCGCCGCGGTCAACGACTCCAAGTACGGCCTCCAGGCGGGCGTGTTCACCCACGACCTGCAGACCGCCTTCCGTGCCCACCGGGCCCTCGAGGTCGGCGGCGTCGTCATCGGCGACGTCCCGTCCTACCGCGCCGACCAGATGCCCTACGGCGGTGTGAAGCAGTCCGGTGTCGGCCGCGAGGGCGTCCGCTCCGCGATGGACGACTACACCTACGAGCGCGTCCTGGTCCTCACGGGCCTCGCACTCTGACCTGCCACGGACAGGTCACCACCGGAAACGGCCGGAGCCCGCTGTGCGGGGGCTCCGGCCGTTCCCCTTGCCCGCGGTGACGGGCACCGCCGACGCGTGACCGGTCCGGCCCGCCGCGGCACCCCGCACGCGACCGGGGACGGCGCCCCGGAAGAGCCCCTGGTCCCGGCGGTCGAGACGGTCCGAGCGGCCGCCGGCCCCTCGCGCGCCCGTTCACCTGAACGGACGCGCAAGGGGTGGTGTGGCGGGCCTGATTCAGGTACCAACGATCCAGTAGGAACGGGTCGGTTACCCACGGTCCGCCAACATCCCTCTTCGCGGCGAGGTGAGCCTCATGTCCGCCCCCACCACTCAACGCAGCAACGTCTCCGAGCGCGAGGCCCGGCAGGTGGCGGAGGCCGCCCGCGAGCAGAACTGGCGCAAGCCCAGCTTCGCCAAGGAGCTGTTCCTCGGGCGCTTCCGGCTCGACCTCATCCACCCCCACCCGCTCCCCGACGCCGAGAGCGTCCGGCGCGGCGAGGCCTTCCTCGCCGAACTGCGCGCCTTCTGCGAGACGGGGATCGACGCGGCCCGCATCGAGCGCGAGGCCCGTATCCCCGACGAGGTCGTGGCCGGCCTGAAACGGCTCGGCGCCCTCGGCATGAAGATCGACACCAGGTACGGCGGCCTGGGCCTCTCCCAGCTCTACTACAACAAGGCCCTCGCCCTGGTCGGCTCGGTCAGCCCCGCCGTCGGCGCGCTGCTCTCCGCCCACCAGTCGATCGGCGTCCCGCAGCCGCTGAAGATCTTCGGTACCCAGGAGCAGAAGGACGCCTTCCTGCCCCGCTGCGCCACCTCGGCCATCTCCGCATTCCTGCTCACCGAGCCGGACGTCGGCTCGGACCCCGCGCGGCTGGCCACCACGGCGGTCCCCGAGGGCGACCAGTACGTCCTGGACGGCGTGAAGCTGTGGACCACCAACGGCGTCGTCGCCGACCTGCTGGTCGTCATGGCGCGGGTGCCGAAGTCCGAGGGGCACCCCGGTGGCATCACCGCGTTCGTGGTGGAGGCCGACACCGAGGGCATCACGGTGGAGAACCGCAACGCCTTCATGGGGCTGCGCGGCATCGAGAACGGCGTCACCCGCTTCCACCGGGTGCGGGTCCCGGCCGCCAACCGGATCGGCCCCGAGGGCGCGGGACTGAAGATCGCGCTCACCACGCTCAACACCGGCCGGCTGTCACTGCCCGCGATGTGCGCCGGCGCGGGCAAGTGGTGCCTGAAGATCGCCCGCCAGTGGGCCGCCGAGCGCGAGCAGTGGGGCAAGCCGGTCGCGCTGCACGAGGCCGTCGGCTCCAAGATCAGCTTCATCGCGGCGACCACGTTCGCGCTGGAGGCCGTCGTCGACCTCGCCTCCCAGATGGCCGACGAGGACCGCAACGACATCCGTATCGAGGCCGCGCTCGCCAAACTGTACGGCTCGGAGATGTCCTGGCTGATGGCGGACGAACTGGTCCAGATCCGGGGTGGGCGGGGCTACGAGACCGCCGAGTCGCTCGGGGCGCGCGGCGAGCGGGCCGTGCCGGCCGAGCAGATGCTCCGCGACCTGCGGATCAACCGCATCTTCGAGGGCTCCACCGAGATCATGCACCTGCTCATCGCCCGCGAGGCCGTCGACGCCCACCTCTCGGTCGCCGGTGACCTCATCGACCCCGACAAGTCCCTCCAGGACAAGGCGAAGGCCGGTGCGGGCGCGGGCGTCTTCTACGCCAAGTGGCTGCCGAAGCTGGTCGCGGGTCCAGGTCAGCTCCCGTCCTCGTACGCCGAGTTCAAGCACGGCACCGACCTGTCCGGGCACCTGCGGTTCGTCGAGCGGCACGCCCGCAAGCTGGCCCGCGCCACCTTCTACGGGATGTCCCGCTGGCAGGGCCGGATGGAGACCAAGCAGGGCTTCCTCGGCCGGATCGTGGACATCGGCGCGGAGCTGTTCGCCATGAGCGCGGCCTGCGTCCGGGCCGAGCGGCTGCGGCGCGAGGGCGAGCACGGCCGCGAGGCGTACCAGCTCGCCGACGCCTTCTGCCGCCAGGCCCGGGTCCGTGTGGGCGAGCTGTTCGCCCGACTGTGGCACAACACCGACGGCGTCGACCGCAAGGTCGTCAAGGGCGTCCTCGGCGGCGCCTACGAGTGGCTGGAGGAGGGCGTCCTCGACCCCTCGGGCGACGGCGCCTGGATCGCGGACGCCGCGCCGGGAGCGAGCGAGCGCGTCAACGCCCGCCGCCCCTACGGCGGTTAGCGGTCAGCAGTACGTGTCGCTGCCGTTCCGGGTCGTCCACGAGCAGGTGTCGACCTTGGAGCCGTTCGACCTGGTCAGGGTCGCCGTGTCGCTGGTGTTGTTCCAGACGTAGGCACGGCGGCCCTGGTACTTGTCCGAGGTGGTGTCCCGGCCGCTGCCGGTGTGGATCTTCATGTACTTCCCGGCGCCGATCCTGACGTCCGGGAAGGAGTACCTGTGGTTCGAGGCGTCCTTCAGGATCCACCCGTTCAGCGAGACCGCCGAGCGGCCGGTGTTCCTGAGCTGGACCCACTCGCCGTTGAGGCTGGAGTTGGACCGGGTGTCCTTGCCGGGGCTGTCGAAGTACACGCGGTGGATCTGGACGCCGCCGGCCGCCTGGGCCGGGGTGCTCAGCAGGGTGCCGGTGAGCAGGGCCGCGCCGGCGAGAGCGGGCAGGGCGGCGCGGAGGCGCACGGTACGCATGAAGAGATCCCCCCAAGGATGTCGTCCACAAAACGCTGCACGGGCGAGAAGTTCACCCGTTCAACTGAATAGTTATCACAGGATCTTCACTCCGGCTTCACGAAGGAGGAAACCGTCCCGCGCCACAGGGCCCCTTTCCGGCCACCCGGCGGCGGGACGCGCGGTCCGGGCGGCCGCCGGGTGCGGCCACAATGGGGGGATGACCGACAGCCCCACCAGCCCCGCCCCGCTCGCCGACCCGCACCTCGTGTTCGACCCCGTCGCGGGCGACGGCCCGAAGGACGTGGTGATCCTCGGCTCCACCGGGTCCATCGGCACCCAGGCCATCGACCTGGTGCTGCGCAACCCCGACCGCTTCCGGGTCACCGCCCTCTCCGCGAACGGCGGCCGGGTGGACCTCCTCGCCGAGCAGGCGCACAGGCTCGGGGTACGCACCGTCGCGGTGGCCCGTGAGGACGCGGCACCGGCGCTGCGCGAGGCCCTGGCCGGGCGGTACGGCACCGAGCCGCTCCCGGAGACCCTGGCCGGTCCGCAGGCCGCCGCCCAGGTCGCCGCCTCCGACTGCCACACCGTCCTGAACGGGATCACCGGCTCCATCGGCCTTGCGCCCACCCTGGCCGCCCTGGAGGCCGGCCGCACCCTGGCGCTGGCCAACAAGGAGTCGCTGATCGTCGGCGGTCCGCTGGTCAAGGCGCTGGCCAAGCCCGGCCAGATCATCCCGGTCGACTCCGAGCACGCGGCCCTCTTCCAGGCCCTCGCCTCCGGCACCCGCGCCGATGTGCGCAAGCTGGTCGTCACCGCCTCCGGGGGCCCCTTCCGCGGCCGCACCAAGCAGGAGCTGGCGCACGTCACCGTCGCCGACGCCCTGGCGCACCCCACCTGGGCGATGGGCCCGGTGATCACGGTCAACTCCGCGACCCTGGTCAACAAGGGCCTGGAGGTCATCGAGGCCCACCTGCTCTACGACATTCCCTTCGACCGCATTGAGGTGGTCGTGCATCCCCAGTCGTATGTCCACTCGATGGTCGAGTTCACCGACGGTTCCACGATCGCCCAGGCGACGCCCCCCGACATGGGCGGGCCGATCGCCATCGGCCTGGGCTGGCCCGAACGTGTACCGGACGCCGCCCCGGCCTTCGACTGGAGCAAGGCGTCCACCTGGGAGTTCTTCCCGCTGGACAACGACGCCTTCCCCTCGGTGAACCTCGCCCGGCACGTGGGCCGGCTCGCGGGCACCGCCCCGGCGGTGTTCAATGCGGCCAACGAGGAGTGCGTCGAAGCCTTCCTGGGCGGCGCTCTGCCCTTCAACGGGATCATGGAGACCGTCATCCGGGTGGTCGAGGAGCACGGCACCCCGGTCACGGGAACTTCACTCACGGTGTCGGACGTCCTCGAAGCGGAGACCTGGGCCAGAGCCAGGGCCCGCGAACTGACCCACCGGACGGCTACCGCGGAGGCGCGTGCATGACGACCTTGATGTTCATCCTCGGCATAGTGGTCTTCGCGGTCGGTCTGCTGGTCTCGATCGCCTGGCACGAGCTGGGGCACCTGTCCACGGCCAAGCTCTTCGGCATCCGCGTCCCGCAGTACATGGTCGGATTCGGCCCGACCATCTGGTCACGGCACAAGGGCGAGACCGAGTACGGCATCAAGGCCGTCCCGCTCGGCGGCTACATCCGCATGATCGGCATGTTCCCGCCGGACGACGCGGGCCGGGTCTCCGCCCGCTCCACCTCCCCGTGGCGCGGCATGATCGAGGACGCCCGCTCGGCGGCGTACGAGGAGCTCAAGCCGGGCGACGAGACGCGGATGTTCTACACGCGCAAGCCGTGGAAGCGCGTCATCGTCATGTTCGCCGGGCCCTTCATGAACCTGATCCTGGCCGTCGGGCTCTTCCTCACCGTGCTGATGGGCTTCGGCGTCCAGCAGGAGACCAACACCGTCTCCTCGGTCTCCGCCTGCGTCATCGCGCAGAGCCAGAACCGCGACGACTGCAGGAAGTCCGACCCGGCCTCCCCGGCGGCGGCCGCCGGGATCAAGGCCGGCGACAAGATCGTCTCCTTCGGCGGCAGACCCACCGAGAAGTGGAACACGCTGTCCGACCTCATCCGGGACAGCGCGGGCCGCAAGGTCCCCATCGTGGTCGAGCGGGACGGCCGGAAGCTCACCCTGCACGCCACCATCGCCACGAACCAGGTGGCCAAGAAGGACTCCAGCGGCACCTACGTCCAGGGCCAGTACGTCACGGCCGGATTCCTCGGCTTCAGCCCGGCGCGCGGTGTCGTCAAGCTGGGCTTCGGCGACTCGGTTGTCTGGATGGGTGACCAGGTCGGCCATGCCGTCGAGTCCCTCGTCGACCTGCCCGGCAAGATCCCGGCCCTGTGGAACGCCGCCTTCGGCGACGGCCCGCGCGAGCCGGACTCCCCGATGGGCATCGTCGGCGCCGCCCGCGTCACCGGTGAGATCGCCACCCTGGACATCCCGGCCTCCCAGCAGGTGGCCATGGCCGTCTTCGTGGTCGCCGGGTTCAACCTCTCGCTGTTCCTCTTCAACATGCTCCCGCTGCTCCCGCTCGACGGCGGGCACATCGCGGGCGCCCTGTGGGAGTCGCTGCGCCGCCAGGTGGCCCGCGTGCTGCGCCGTCCCGACCCCGGTCCGTTCGACGTGGCGAAGCTGATGCCGGTGGCCTATGTGGTGGCCGGGATCTTCGTCTGCTTCACCGTCCTCGTGCTCATCGCGGACGTGGTCAACCCGGTCCGGATCTCCTGACCTCGTACGACCAGGAAGGCGGCCCGGAACCTCAGGTTCCGGGGCGCCGCCCCCCGGGGGGGGTTGGGGGGGGGGGGGTGCGGTGGCGGGGCGCCTGGCGGCCTCCCGTTGGCCCCCCCCCCCCCCGGCGCCCGCGGCGCGCGGGCGCGCCCGGCGCCGACGGCCCGCGCGGGCGACCCGCAGCCCGGCCCGCGCACCGGGC